>JASLBO010000144.1 GCA_030146605.1 Sphingomonas sp.
ATCTGCTCAACCATCGTGCTTATCCTGGGCATTCTGCTGGTCGGGGATCGGCATGTCGATCAGGCAATGTACGCCGTCTTCGGCGAAGGAATATCTGGTCCGCGCACCGAGCTGAAAGGGAAGCGCACGCTCGATCAGCTCGCGCCCATATCCGCTCCCTTGCGGGTTCGCGCCGGGGCCCGGCATGTTGCGTACGCCGCTCTCCCGCCATTCTACATGCAAATGCGGTGACGACTCTTTCTCCTCAACGCGCCAGTGCACGTTAAGGTGCCCTTCAGGCTGGGATAGCGCGCCGTACTTGACGGCGTTGGTGGCAAGCTCGTGCAGCGCCAGTGCGAACGTCTGGACGGTAGCGGAGCGCAACTGCACTCCCGCAGGCCCCACGATCGTAACCTGGCGCCCCTCGCCTAGTTCGTCGAGGGTGACGTGCGCGGAGAGCTCTTCGCGCACCAGCACATCGAAGCTGACGCGCGTCGCTTCCTCGCGACGCGAGAGCAGTCCCTGCACACGCGCCAGAGCGCTCAGGCGATCGGTGATGCACGAGCGGAAATCCTCGAGCGTGCTGCTGCCCTTGATCGTGCGGATCGTGATCGACTGCACCATCGCCATCAGGTTGCGCGTGCGGTGCTGGAGTTCGGCGACGAGGACCGATTGCTGCTCCTGAAGTTCGAGCAATTCGTCGACGTCGGTCGAGGTGCCGAGCCACTCCACCACCCGCCCGCTTTCGTCGCGGACCGGCAGTGCCCGGGTGTGGAAGTGGCGATAGCGCTGTTCGGCGGTGTGGAAGATCCGGCCGGCAACCTGAAGGCTGCCGCTGTCCTGCGCGCGCTGCCATGCCGTCATCGCCGGCTCGCGATCGGCAGGATCGAAGACGTTCAGCCAGCCGAGGCCGCGCGCCTCTTCCTCCGACTGTCCGGTATAGTCGCTCCATTGCGGGCTCGACCAGGTCCAGTGCCCGCCATCGACGGCCCGCCAGACCAGCTGGGGCATGCCTTCGACCAGCGTACGGAAGCGCAGCTCGCTGCGCTGCAGCGCTTCGAGGGCGAGGCGCTGATCGTGAACGTCGGTGCCGGCGACGAACCAGCGCAGGATGCGGCCGGCGTCGTCGCGCAACGGTTCGGCGCGGACGAGAAACCAGCGAAACGCGCCCGAGGCGTCGCGGATGCGATGCTCGTGCTGATAGGGCTCGCCGCTGGCGATCGCGCGCGCCCAGCTGGCGCGGGTGCCCGGTCGGTCGACCGGATGCACCGCGTCGAGCCAGCCCATGCCGAGCGGTTCCGCGGCTTCCTGCCGGGTATAATCGGTCCAGCGCCGGTTGAACCAGTCGGCCGCACCATCGCGATCGGCACGCCATAGCAGATCGGGAACGAGATCGGCGACGGCCCGTAGCGAGGCTTCCGCGGTCCGCAAGGTGGCATTGGCCTCGCTGAGCTGGCTGGTACGCTCGGCGACGCGTGCGTCCAGCTCCTGGTTGCTCTGCTGGAGCGTGGTATTGGCGACCTCGAGTTCCCCGGTAAGCACCTGGAGTTCCTCGAACGCGACGCGGAGCTCCTCCTCGGCCTGGCTCTGCCTGGTGACCTCCGCTACCGGCGCATCGCGCATCTGCTGGTTCATCGTCGCATGGACGACGCGCAGCTCCTGGCCGAGCTCGCCGATATGGCGGCGCAGGCGATCGCGATCCGCGGCGAGGGTTTCATTGTCTTCGAGCGCGCCTTCCAGCGCGGTACGAAGCTGCTCGTTCTCGTCGACGAGCGCATCAAGCCTGGTATCTCCGGCCGTGCCTTCGTCCGATTGAATCATGCGCTTCCCTGTTCATTCAGAGGGTTAACGATCCATCCGGCAAATTGGCTCCTACATAGGTTAGCGCAGGAACCTTATCGGCGATTTAGATCGTTACGCTTGGCAAAGGAGCAGCTCAATGCCGGCGAAGGACATCATCGTGATCGGCGCCTCGGCCGGCGGCGTCGACGCATTGCAGCGGCTGTGCGCCGGCTTTCCGGCCGATTTTCCCGGCGCCATCTTCATCGCCCAGCATCTCTCGCCCTCGGGGCGGAGCATGCTGCCGATCCTGATCGACCGGGTGAGCCCGCTGCACGCGGTGTCCCCGGTCGACGGGCAGGCGATCGAGCCCGGGCACATCTATGTCGCGGTGCCCGACCGGCATATCCTGCTGCGCGACGGCAAGATCCTGATGCGGCGTGGCCCCTATGAGAACCGCACTCGCCCCGCCGTCAATGCGCTGTTCCGCTCCGCCGCGGTCCATTATGGCAGCCGCGTGATCGGCGTGGTGCTGACCGGGCTGCTCGATGACGGTACCGAGGGACTGATCGCGATCAAGGCGGCGGGAGGCACTTCGATCGTGCAGGATCCGGCCGACGCCGAATGGCCGTCGATGCCGCGCAACGCATTGAAGCGCGACCATGTCGATCACTCGGCGCCCGTCGCCGAGATCGCCGCACTGCTGACGAAACTGGTGCGGGAGGAAGCGGGGCCGACCCTGCCGCTGCCACAGGAATACCAGATCGAGGACCGCATCGCCGCACAGGAATTCGCCGTCATGGAACCCGAGATCGTCGCGCCCGGCCAGCCGAGCCATATCTCCTGCCCCGATTGCGGGGGGGTGCTCAATCAAGTGGTGGTCGAGGAAGAGGTCCGTTTTCGTTGCCAGGTCGGCCACGCCTTCACGCCGCTGGGGCTCGCCGAGGCGCAGAACAGCGAGCTCGAGCGTGCATTGGGGATCGCGGTGCGCACCCACCGCGACCGCATCCGATTGTTCGGGCAGATGAGCGACAGCGCCCAGGCGCGCGGGCTGGCGCACGCGGTACGGCGCTGGGCCGAGGCCTCGGCCGAGTCCAGAGAACTCGTTGCCGTGCTCGAAAACGCGATGGCGGCACTGCGCAAGCCGTTGCCCGAGGCCGAAGCCTGACGCGTCCGTTGTTGGATTCGCGGCCCCTAACTTCCCATTTTGCACGTGGATTCGGCAATTTCATTGCGTCGTCGAGCAACTTTGTTACGCCAGATCGCAGGACAAGCTGACGATTAGAAAGAGCGGCCGGAAGGCTGGCAGATCAAATCCTACATTGGAAGTCCGTCATCGCTCGATCATCACTGCCCTGCCCTGACCATTCTCGCAAGCGGAAGGGGCCAGGGGAGCGGCTTACCCGCGCACGGACTTGAGCTGCTGGCGCTCGCTGATGTCGTGGACCATCGCGACGATGATCGGCGGCGCCTCGTCGGCGAAATACTGCATGCAGAGCTCGGCCGGATATTCGCGGCCGTTGGCGGCGCGGATCACGGTCTCGAACACGATCTCCCGCTCGACGCCGCGCAGCAGCGGCGCGATCAGCGCCTCGACGTCGGCGCGCGCGATTCCGGGGAGAACGTCCGGAAAACTCATCTGCGCAAGCTGCTGCGCCGAGAAGCCCAGCTTCTCCTGCGCGCCTTCGTTGGTCAGTGCGAAGCGCAGCGTCTCGGGTTCGAGGAAATAGATCTCGTTGAGCGCGCGGCCCATGATCCGCCCGAGATAGCGGGCATATTCCTCGTTCGCGCGCTCTTCGGTGATGTCCTGAAACATCAGCACGATGCCGTGGCTGGCACCGCCATCGTCGATCAGCCCCGAGACGCGGACCCGGCACACGATCCGCAGGCCGCGGCGATCGACGCCCTCGAGCAGCGTGTCGACCTTCTCGTCGGGGTTCGCCTCGACGTGGGCGATGCTGTCGTGCAATTTGTGCAGCGGCAGGCCGATATCGAGCGCTTCGAACCGCGTGCCCAGGACAATCTCGGCGCTCAGGCCCCAGGTGCTCTCGCTCCAGCGATTCCAGCTGCGAATCGCGTGCTGGTGGTCCATCACCACGATCCCGCCGTTCATCGCGCGCAGCGACGATTCGAGATGGATGCGATAGACCGAGGCCTGGTCGGCCTGGATGCGCAGCTCCTCGTTGATCGACTCCATCTCTTCGTTCGACGAGCGCTGCTCCTCGTTGAGCGTTTCGAGTTCCTCGTTGGTCGACTGGAGCTCCTCGTTGGTGGTCTCCAGCTCCTCATTGGTCGACTGAAGCTCTTCGTTGGTGGTCTCCAGTTCCTCGTTGGCGGACTGGAGCTCCTCGATCGAATGCTCGAGACTCTCCTGCGCGGCCTCCAGCTCGCGCTGGAGCGTGTGGAGCCGGGTCTGGTCGAGGAACGTCAGCAGCACGGCGTGAACATGCCCTTCGGGATTGATCAGCGGGCGAAGATCGATCGTCAGCCGCAGCAACTCGGCCTGGCTGAGCCGATACTCCTGATCCTCCAGCCGGACGCCGACGCGCTGGCGGAAGACTTCCTCGATCGGACCGCGCAATTCGATCGGGCGATAGGAGATCGGCAGGTCCTGGAAGGGCCGGCCGATATCGGCGTCGCCGACGCCGAGCAGCTGCCGCGCGGGCAGATTGGCCAGCGCCACCGCGCCGCTGTCGTCGATCACCAGCACCGCATGGCCGATTTCGTTGACGACCGATTCGAGCAATCGAGGCTCGGTCACCGGGGGATCGTAGCGCGAGTTCCTTCCCGCAGTGAAGGCGCCGCCCGGACGCCGCCACTCCTGCGGCACCTTGGCGAAGATGCGATGCTTCGCCTCGACCGCGCGGAACAGCGGCGAGCGGGCAAGCTGGGTTTCGGCCTTGCCGAGGAAGAGATAGCCGTCGCCGTTGAGCGCATAATGGAGCCGCGGGAGCACCAGCGCCTGGGTATCGGCCTCGAGATAGATCAGCAGATTGCGGCAGGTGAGCAAGTCGATCCGCGAGATCGGCGCGTCACGGACGATATTGTGCCGCCCGAAGATCACGGATTTGCGCAGCTCGCGTTCGAAGACATAGTGATGGGGCGTACGTTCGAAATATTTCTCGAGCAATTCGGGCGGCACCCCCTCCACGTCGCGCGGCAGATAGGTTGCGATGCGCGCCATCTTGAGCGCCTCTTCGTCGAGGTCGGTGGCGTATATCTTGACCCGCCGGCAGAACTCGGC
>JASLBO010000166.1 GCA_030146605.1 Sphingomonas sp.
GTGCGCGCCTGTGAGGGGGAGGTCATGGCAGACCGCCTCAGGCACGATCAGAATTTGAACCGGACGCCGGCGCGGTAAATGCGGCCGACGATGTCGTACAATGCCGGGTTCGCGTTGAACGGCGATTTCGCCGGGTCGCGATCGAAGACATTGTCGACCTTGAAATACCCTGTCACCTGATCGGTGAAATTATAGGTCCCGCCGACATCGAGGTAGAAGGCGCCGGGCATGAAGTTGCTGTCGATTGTCGGTGCAATCGCTGTCGAGGTCGGGCAGTTGCCGGCGGAGCAGACGACATATTGATTGCCGTAGTTGCCGTCGGTGAACCAACGCTCCTGCACCGTGAGGCTGAGCCGGTCGTTGGCATAGGTCTGCACCGCCAGCACCTTCCAGTGCGGCGTGGCCCCTGTGTTCACCCCCGCGGTGTCCGTCGGCGCAGTGCCCGGCAGGCCCGCCTCGGTTATGAACTCGCGGATGTGCGTGGCCAACCCGCGGAGCGTGAAGCTGCCGGGCAGCCCCAGCGGCCGGCGCCATTGATAGCTCGCCTCGATATCGAATCCGCTGGTCTTGATTGACGCGAGGTTGAACGACTGCACGTTGATGAAGTTGGGACCGTTGGGATTGTTGAGATTATAGGCGCTGCACGTCTCGGGAAGGATGTTCCGGAAGCACAGGTCGACGATCTGCGCCGCACCCAGGCTCGAAATGACGTCGGTCACCTTGATCTTGTAATAATCGACCGAAACGCTGAACCCCGGCAGCCAGGACGGGTTCGAATAGACCGCGCCGAAAGTGGTGTTCCGGCCGATCTCCGGCGTGAGGTTGGGATTGCCGACCACGCTCTGGATCGCCACCACGTTGACGTTGCGCACCGGATCCAGAAAATTGGGCAATGTCGTCGTAACCGGCGCCGCGAACAATTCGGACAAATTGGGCGCCCGGACGTCGCGCGAAGTCACCCCCCGAAGGCGCAGCCCGTCGAGCGGCGTGTCCCAGGTGCCGCCGATCTTCCACGCCCAGATCGTTCCGGAAGTGCTGTATTCGGTGACGCGGGCCGCCGGGTTGATATTTGCCCGCCCAACCGTGTCGCTGCTGAACAGCGGCACGTTCAGCTCGAGAAACGCTTCCTTGACGTTATACGTCCCGCTGCCGTTCTTGTAATTGCCGGCGTACCAATTGTTGCCGGCCGTCGAAAGCAGCGGATCGACCGGATAGTCGGCGTTGTTGGGACTGATCGGGGCAACGCCTGCGCCATAAGCGTCCGCGCGGACCGTGTATGATTCCTTGCGATATTCCGCGCCGAACGCGAGCGATATCGGCCCCGCGCCCCAATCAAACAGCGAGCCCGAGAAATTGAGGCTGGCGACATCCTGCGTCATGCGCAGCCGTTGGAGCGGTCCGTTCTCGGGCATGATATAGGCGCGTGCCGCAGCCGAGGGCTCGGCCCCTCCGAGGATGTTGATCGGCTGGCAGCCATTGGCGCGCGCAACCGGATCGGCGCAGACGATCGCGCCGTTCAGAACGACCGCGTTGATCGCCTGATTGTACCGCGGGTTGAGCATGATGTCCTCGACATCAACTGCCGTGTGGTTGATCCCCCGCTGGTAATAGCCGTCATAGTTCCAGTCGGAGCCCAGGACCCTGAACTTGCCTTTCAGGCCGCCGACGAACCGGTATTGGCGCCGGTCGGTGCGGACCCTGGTGTTCGGCAGCAGCGCGTTGGCCGTGCCGAAGGTGAAACTGGTGATGCCGGCGGTCGCGCACTGCGTCTGAACCGAAACGGGAACGAAGGGATTGGCGCACTGGATCGTCAGGCCCGTGCGGTTCTGCCCGTTGGTCGGCTGATTGTGCGTCTTCACCTGCCCGGCATTGTAGGTGACGTAGATCTCGTTGCCCTCGGCGAAGTCGTAGCCGATCCGGCCATAGCCGGTCAGGCGCTGGATGCCCGACTGCAAGGTCCGCCCGGTATCGGTATTGCCCGAAAGGTCGCCGCCCACGCAGAAGCCCGGAAAGCAGCCATTGACCGTGCCGGCAGCGTTGCGCGCCGGCGTACCGTTCGAGCCATAGTTGAACTGGAAGGGCTGGCCGTTCTGATCGAACGCGATCCCCTGCAACGGTCCCGCGCTGATCAAGCCATATTTGGTGAAGTTATACGGCTGCGCGAAGTCGCGCATGACATATTGCGGCGATCCGTCGTTGGTGACGTTGCGGTTGATCATCGTGGTTTGCTTGAACCAGTCGCGATCGCCGGCGAGATCGAGGCCGAAATCGCCAGGCCCGACCCCCGCCTCCTTGGCGAACTCGCCGCTCGCGACGACATGGAGCCCGTCGCCCAGAAAGCTGCGGCCGGCGGCGAGCTGGACGAGTCCCTGCCCGTCATCGCCATAAGTGGTGATGCCGCCCTGCACATTGCCCTTGATGCCGGTGAAGCGCGTGTCGGTGATGAAGTTGACCACGCCGCCGACCGCATCCGAACCATAGGATGCCGAGGCGCCGCCATTCACCACGTCCACGCGACGGACGAGCAGCTGCGGGAACAGGCTGACATCGGTGACGCCGGTGTAATACGCCCCAACGACGCGCTGGCCGTCGATCAAGGTGAGGGTACGGATCGTGCCGAGCCCCCGCAGCGAGAAGGAGCTCAGCCCCTGCTGCCCGCTCGAAGTGCTGAACGTGTTGGTCGTCGATCCGCTCGATCCCTGCAGCGACGGCAATTGCGTGATGGTCGCGAAGATGTTCGGCTGCGCGTTGCCCTGGATCTGCTCTTCGCCGATCATCGTCGTCGGCGTGGGCGCTGCGAAGCCGCTGGCCTGGATGCGCGAGCCGGTGACGATGATCTCGGCTTCGGTCGTCTCGCCGGCCTGCGCCGCGCCGCCGGAGACTTGTGCAGTGCCGGACGACGGCTGCGGCGTCGCAACCGGCGGGGCCGAAGCATCTTGCGCAATGGCCGGGCTGGCCACAAGCGCGAGCGACGAGAGAATAGTGGCGGAAAGGAGCGTTTGCGCGCGCATGCTTCGCAAGACACTGCCGCGCCCGCTTGCCGCACCGAATTCCGATGGCGAATTCCCTATCTCGGACATCATCCCTCCTCCTTGGTTTCAGCCTCTTCGGGCCATTCGCCATCGTCGAACCTTGGGTCGTACGTTAGCGTTACCATAAGGGTGGTAAGTTCACTGCGACAGTGAGTCAATGCTCCGACAAATTTTCCGAGCTATTCGAAATTCTGCTTGAATTCCTGCTGGTCGCCTGCTGTCTGTCCCATATCTCGGGAGCAGCGGCGCCATATCGCGACGGTGGCGACTGATTGGTCTACGATAGCGTTATCGCATGGGGAGCGTATGGCAAACGACTGGAGTGCACCCCGGCAGACAGCCAGGCCGAACCGTTTTCGCCACCTGAGATGGACCATCATGGCCCTTTTTGTCGGGGCAATGGTGTTGAACTATCTTGCCCGCTCCGTCCTCGGCGTCGCCGCGCCGGTGATCCTCAGCGAACAGGCGATCTCGAGCGAACAATATTCCTGGATCACCGGCGCCTTCCAGCTGGGCGTGATGTTTCAGCCGCTGATCGGCTACTTCCTCGACGGCACCGGTCTGCGCCTTGGCTTCGCCCTGTGCGCTGCGCTGTGGTCGATCATCACGATGGCGCATGTGCTGGCGTCTGGCTGGATCTCCTTCGCCGGCCTCCGCTTCGCGCTGGGATTCGCCGAAGGCTCGGCGCAGCCGGCGGGTCAGAAGCTGATCACCGAGTGGTTCCCGGCGCGTGAGCGCGGCCTGGCCGGCGGGATCTACAATATCGGCGCCTCTTTCGGCGCCGTGCTGGCGCCGCCGCTGGTCGCCTGGGCGGTCCTGACGCAAAGCTGGCGGCTCGCGTTTCTCGTCACCGGGGCCTGCGGGCTGATATGGTGCGTGGCGTGGCTGGTCTGGTATCGTCCGCTTGGCCAGCACCGGCGCCTCGGCGCCGAGGAGCGGGCCTATATCGAAGGCGGCAAGGAGCCCTGGCGCGCGGCCAGGCGCCAGCGAACCTCGATAGCGAAGTTGATCCGTCGCCGGGAATTATGGGGAATCGCGCTTCCGCGCATGCTCGCCGATCCGGTATGGGGAATGCTCTCCTTCTGGATGCCGCTCTATCTTGCGAAAGTGCGCGGCT
>JASLBO010000405.1 GCA_030146605.1 Sphingomonas sp.
GGACACGCTCGTCGTCTACACCTGGATGTTCGGGCCGCAGCGCGAGCGGCCCTGCCCGATGTGCACGTCGTTGCTTTCGGCATGGGAGGGCGAGGCGCTCGACATCCAGCAGCGCGTCGCGCTCGCGGTGACCGCGCGCTCGCCCCTCGAAAAGCTTCGCGCCGTGGCCGAGGAGCGCGGCTGGCGCCACCTTCCGCTCTATTCGGATCCGGGCGGCGCGTTCAGCCGGGATTATGGCGCGATCGCCCCCGACGGCGGCGACTTCCCGCAATTGCTGGTGTTCACCCGCCGCGACGGCACGATCCGCCTGTTCTGGGCGGGCGAGATGGACGACGCCACCGCCGATCCCGGCCAGGACCCGCGCGGCGCGCCCGATCTGACGCCGCTCTGGACCATTCTCGACTCCACCCCCGGGGGACGCGGTGCAGACTGGTACCCGTCGCTCACTTACCCCCGATAATAACGACCTCAGGAGACAACAGATGCCGCAGATGATTTTCGTCAACCTGCCCGTGAAGGACGTGGACAGATCGACTGCATTCTACGAAGCGATCGGCTGCACCAGGGATCCGCGCTTCAGCAACGAGAATGCGAGCGCGATGCAGCTTTCGGACGAGATCCTGTTCATGATCCTGAGCGAGGACTTCTTCAAGACGTTCACGCCGAAGCGGATCGCCGACGCGCATGCGACCACCGAAGTATTGATCGCGCTCTCGCGCGACAGCCGCGACGCGGTTGATGCGATCGTCGAGAAGGCAGCGGCGGGCGGCGGCAAGGGCGATATCCGCGAGAAGCAGGACATGGGCTTCATGTATGGCCGGACCTTCGAGGATCCCGATGGCCATGTCTTCGAGCCGTTCTTCATGGACATGGAAGCCGCGATGGCGGCGTTCCCCGACGGCCCCGCGCACGAGCCGGCCTGAGGAGAGCGCGATGTCGTTCCAGGCATATCTGACCAACATCGAGGCGAAGACCGGCAAGAGCCCTGCCGACTTCCGCGCCTGGGCAGCGGCCAAGGCGTGGCTTGCCGACGGCAAGCTGCGCCCCGAGGTCAAGGCCGGCGCGGTCGTGGCCGATCTCAAGCGGGAATTCGCGCTCGGCCACGGTCACGCAATGGCGATCGTCGCGCTGCTCAAGGGCGCGAAGAAGGAAGGCGACGTCTGAGCGCGTCGTCGAGATTGGAGCAACCGCCATGTCTACCGAATCTGCCCCGCCCGACCGCCGCCAGCATATTGCCGGCTGGGCGCTGAGCGGCCTGGTCATCCTGTTCCTCGCGATCGACGCCGGCGGCAAGCTGTTCGCGCCAGCGGTGATGATCGCCAACAGCCCGCCGCTCGGCATTGCCGCGGACGTGACCGTCTATCGCGAGCTCGGCATGATCCTGGCGGTCTGCACCTTGCTTTATGCGATACCGCGTACCGCTGTGCTCGGCGCGGTTCTGGTCACCGGCTATCTGGGCGGCGCGATCGCGATGCAGTTCCGCATCGCCAGTCCGCTGTTCAGCCACACCTTGTTCGGCCTGTATCTCGGACTGTTCGTCTGGGGAGGCCTTTGGCTTCGCGACGCCCGGCTCCGGACGCTGATCCCACTGATGCGCTGACTAACAAGCCCGGGAGAGAATGATGGACAAGCTGACCACCTGCATCTGGTACAATTACGACGCCGAGGAAGCCGCCGACTTCTATGTCTCGCTGCTTCCCGACAGCCGGATCGTCCGCGTCCATCGCACGCCGGCCGACACGCCTTCGCAAAAGGCGGGCGAAGTGGTCCTCGTCGAGTTCGAATTGCTCGGGCAGAAGTTCATCGGGCTCAATGGCGGTCCGGAATTTCCACAAAGCGAATCCGTCAGCTTCGTGATTCCTACCAACAGCCAGGAAGAGACCGATCGCTATTGGACCGCGATCGTCGGCAATGGCGGCGCGGAATCGCAGTGCGGCTGGTGCAAGGACAAATGGCGCGTCAACTGGCAGGTCACCCCCAAGCGGCTGATCGAGCTCATCTTCGATAATCCCGACCCCGCCGCCGCCAGGCGCGCAATGGAAGCGATGATGGAGATGCAGAAGATCGAGATCGCGGCGATCGAAGCCGCGGCGGCGGGCTGAGGAGAAACGTCATGTCGATCGAGATCAGCGGGTTCAACTGGGTGCCCGATTTCGCCCGCGGCTTCGTTCGCGACTTGCGCCCGCGCTGGGCGTGCGAGGAGATCGGGCTGGCTTATGCCATGCGGCTGATCAGCCCGGTGCCGCCGAAGCCCGCCGCCTATTTCCACGAACAGCCCTGGGGCCAGGTCCCGGTGTTGCACGATGGGGGCGTCCGATTGTTCGAGAGCGGCGCGATCCTGCTCCATCTGGGCGAGCGCGACGAGCGCGTGGTGGCGCGCGAGCCGCAGGCGCGCGCGACGGCGATCGCCTGGCTGTTCGCCGCGCTCAACAGCGTCGAGCCGTGGCTGTTCGAACTCGCCCAGGTCGAGATATTCTCGGCGGGCGAGGAGTGGGCGAAGCTGCGCAAGCCCAGCCTGATCGAGGATACCGGCAAGCGGCTCGATCGCCTGGCGGAGGCGCTGGGCGAGCGCGAATGGCTGGGCGATGCGTTCAGCATTGCGGACATCGCGATGGTCACGGTGCTGCGCAACGCCGATCATGCGGACCTGATGTCGAGTCGTCCGCGGCTCGCCGACTATGTCGCGCGCGGCATTGCCCGCCCCGCGTTCCAGCGCGCGCTCGCCGCGCAACTCGCCGACTTCCGGCCCGAGCCGGTGGCGGCATAAACAAGGAGAGAGACGATGACCTATGTCGATGGTTTCCTGACCCCGGTGCCGACCGCCAATAAAGAAGCCTATCTCGCGCATGCCACCGAGGCGGCGGATCTGTTTCGCCGCCTCGGCGCCACCCGCATGGTCGAGGCGTGGGGCGACGACGTGCCCGACGGCAAGCTCAACGATCTGAAGAAGGCGGTGCAGGCCAGATCCGACGAGACCGTGCTGTTCAGCTGGATCGAGTATCCCGACAAGGCGACCGGCCTCGCCGCGGGCGAGAAGATGATGAACGATCCGCAGGCCGCCGAGATGATGAAGGACATGCCGTTCGACGGCAGCCGGATGATCTACGCGGGCTTCGATTCGATCGTCGAGCAGGGCGCGGGCGGCGGCATGGGGTATCTCGACGGCTACGTCCTGCCCGTGCCTGCGGACAATAAGGATGCCTATCGCGCGATGGCAGAGAAGGTTGCCGGCATTTTCCGGGAATATGGCGCGTTGCGCGTGGTCGAGGCATGGGGCGAGGACATCCCCGCCGGCAAGGTCACCGACTATAATCGCGCCGCGCTGCGCGAGGAAGGCGAGCGCGTGGTCTATTCGTGGGTCGAATGGCCCGACAAGGCGACTCGCGACGCGGCCTGGCCGAAGATGATGGAAGACGAGCGCATGAAGCCCGACGGCGAAATGCCGTTCGACGGCAAGCGCATGATGTGGGGCGGATTCGCGCCGATCCTCGACGAAAAGCTGGCCTGAGCAGGAGACGCATGATGACCAATCCGCACGGAACCCCGATCTGGTACGAACTGATCACCGGCGACCCCGATGCCGCCGGTGCATTCTACACCAACGTGATCGGCTGGCAGGACGGCGGCTGTCCCGGCGGCACCGCCGAGGGCGCCGGCGATTATCATGTCTACCTCGCGCCCGACGGGCAGGGCGTCGCGGGCATGATGAAGACCCCGGAGGGTGCGCCTCCCCAGCCGCGCTGGTTCAGCTATATCGGGGTGTACGATGTCGATGCCGCGGCCGCGAAGATTGCCGCGGCGGGGGGCAGCGTCCAAATGCCGCCGACGACGATCGAGGGGATCGGCCGGATGGCGATGCTCGCCGATCCGCAGGGCGTGACCTTCTATGTGATGAAGGGCGCCAGCCCCGAGGCGAGCACGGCGTTCAAGCGGACGGAGCCCGGCCACGGCGAATGGAACGAGCTCCAGACCAGCGACGATCAGGCCGCGCTTGCTTTCTATGCCGACCAGTTCGGCTGGACCAAGGACGGCGCGATGCCGATGGGCGAGATGGGCGAATACAGCTTCCTCAGCCATGACGGCGGCATGATCGGCGCCGTGATGAAGGCGCCGCCGGGTGTGGCGCCGGGATGGAATTATTTCTTTCGCGTCGGCAGCATCGAGGATGCAAAGGGTCGGATCGAGGCCGGCGGCGGCGCGATCGTGCAGGGGCCGATGGAAGTGCCCGGCGGCGACTGGGTGATCTACGCGACCGACCCGCAAGGAGCCGCATTCGGCGTGGTGGGGACCCAGGGCTGATGCTCGAGCTCTTCGCGCATCCCTTCTCGTCTTATTGCTGGAAGGTGCTGATCTCGCTCTACGAGAACGACACCCCGTTCACCTACCGGATCCTCGAGCGGGAATATCCCGAGAACGGTGCCGAATTCGCCCGGCTATGGCCGATCGGCAAGTTCCCGCTGCTCGTCGACGCGGGGCGCCCGGTGATGGAATCGAGCGTGATCATCGAGCATCTCCAGCTTCACCATCCCGGCCCGGTCCGTTTCCTCCCGGAGGGCGATGCCGCGCTCGAGGTGCGGATGCTCGACCGCATCTTCGACAACCATGTCATGCAGCAGATGCAGCGTGTGGTGGCCAACGCGCTGCGCGGCTCCGCACGTCACGATCCCGTGGAAGTCGAGCAGGCCAAGGCGGCGCTGCAAAAGGCCTATGCGTGGCTCGACGACTG
>JASLBO010000407.1 GCA_030146605.1 Sphingomonas sp.
AATTCGGTGCGCTGGTCACCGTGCTGGTCCTCGCGATCGGCGCGGGCTTCTGGTTCCTCGGCGACACGGTCAAGAGCCAGTTCCGCGGCCCCGACCCGGTCACGGTCGCGCAGGCCAGTCTGCAGGGTCTGCGCGAGCAAAACCGCCTGTCTACCTTCGCCGCGCGCTATGTCGCTGTGGTCACCTCGAAGCAGAGCCGCCTCGGCATGACCGCCGAGAAGACGCTGATCATGCCCGGCATGGTCCGCTACGAAGTCGATCTCGCCAAGCTCCAGCAGAAGAACCTGTCGTGGGACGCCGCGACCAACCGCCTCACCATTCTCCTCCCGCCGCTCGAAGTGATCGGCCCCGATGTCGATATCGATGGCATCCGTGAATATTCCGCCGGGGGGCTGCTGATGCGCTTCACCGATGTCGAGAAGCAGCTCGATGCTGCCAACCGCAAGTCGGGTCAGCAGGAGCTGATCCGTCAGGCCCGCGGTCCCACGCCGATGAAGCTGGCCCGTGATGCCACCCGCCGCGCCATCGAGCGCAGCTTCGCGATGCCGCTCAAGGCCGCCGGGCTCGACGCGAAGGTCGCGGTCTATTTCCCCGACGAGCGCCCCGGCAGCACCGAGATCTGGGACACTTCCCGCCGCCCCGAGGATGTCGTCGCCAACAAATGGTAGCCGATCGCGCACCCTTCGGTTAGCTTCGCACCTGCGCGAACATGAAGGGGATGGGCATGGCGACGCAGGCGACACCGCTGCCGGGATATGGCCGCGACGACCGGTTCTTCCTGACGATGGCAGTCGCGATGGCGCTGACCATCGTCGCCGGCTTTTCGCTCCAGCTCGCAATGGGCCGGTCCAGCTTCGCCTCGCCGCCGCTGGTCCACCTTCACGCGATCGTGTTCTTCGGCTTCGTCGCGCTCTACGTGGTGCAGAACGCGCTCGTCACCCGCGGCTCGATCGCGCTCCACCGCCGGCTCGGCTGGCTCGGTGCGGGCTGGGCGAGCGCGATGGTGGTGATCGGCATCTATATCACGGTGACGATGGCGCGGAACGGCACCACCCCGTTCTTCTTCCTTCCCGCTTACTTCCTCGTGATGAACGCGCTGAGCATCCTCTGCTTCGGCGGGCTGCTCGCCACTGCGATCCTGCTGCGCAAGCGCACCGAGTGGCACCGCCGCCTGATCTATTGCGCAGTGGCGGTGCTCACCGGACCAGCGTTCGGCCGGCTGCTGCCGATGCCGCTGCTGATCCCTTTTGCGCAATGGGCCGTCTTTGCCGCGGTGATGCTCTGGCCGGGAATCGCGATTATCGCTGACCTCCGCCGACGCGGTAGCGTCCACCCGGCTTTGTGGTGGGGCGCCGGAGCTATCACTGCGGTACAGATCGCAATGACCCTGATCGCTCATAGCGCGCTCGGCCTCGCGCTCTACGCTGCGGCGACTGCCGGACACCCCGGTGCCGATGTGGCGCCGCTCGCGTTTCCGCCGCCGCCCGCAGGTCCCTTGATCACCGGGCGCTAGACGGCCATCTGGGGGGCGTACCGCTTCGGAAAGGCTCACGGACAAAATGGACGCACGCAACGGCATCGGCGGCAGCCTCGCCGGCCTCGACCTTCGCGCCGAGATCGATCGGCTGCGCAAGGAACGCAACGCCGTCATCCTCGCCCATTATTATCAGAAGCCAGAGCTCCAGGACCTCGCCGATTTCGTCGGCGACAGCCTCGACCTCAGCCGCAAGGCCGCCGAGACCGACGCCGACGTCATCGCGTTCTGCGGGGTCCGCTTCATGGCCGAAACCGCCAAGATCCTGTCGCCCGACAAGATCGTCGTGCTTCCCGACATGAACGCCGGGTGCAGCCTCGAAGACAGCTGTCCGCCCGATCAGTTCGCCGCCTTCCGCGCGCAGCATCCCGATCACATCGCGCTGACCTACATCAATTGCTCGGTCGAAGTGAAAGCGCTGAGCGACATCATCGTCACCAGCTCGAGTGCGGAGAAGATCCTCAGCCAGATCCCCCCCGAACAGAAGATCATCTTCGGCCCCGATCGCAATCTCGGCGGCTATCTCACCCGTACGCTCGGCCGCGAGATGCTGCTCTGGCCGGGCGTGTGCATCGTCCACGAGGCGTTCAGCGAGACTGAATTGCTCAAGCTCAAGGCGCAGCATCCCGGCGCGCCGATCGCCGCGCATCCCGAATGCCCGCCGCACATCCTCGACCATGCCGATTATGTCGGCTCGACCCGCGGCATCCTCGATTTCGCCAAGAGCTTCCCCGGCCAAACGCTGATCGTCGCCACCGAGCCGCACATCATCCACCAGATGGAAAAGGCGCTGCCGGAGAAGCAGTTCATCGGTGCTCCCGGCGCCGACGGCAACTGCAACTGCAACATCTGCCCGTACATGGCGCTCAACAACATGGAGAAGCTGTATCTCGCGCTGCGCGACCTGAACCCGCGCATCGAGATCGAGGAAGGCATGCGGCTCAAGGCGAAGCAGAGCCTCGATCGCATGCTCGTGATGGCGAGCGCCACGGTGGGGCAGGGCGATCTCGGCCCGGTCCCCGCCGTCGGCGGCGATCCACGGAAGGGCGATTGAGGCAATCCGTCACGCGGCCCAGGCCGGGTGACGACGGGAGTATGCTAGACCGTCGCCATGTCGTAGACGACGACCTTGCCCCACAGATGCCCGCATTTTGCGATGAAATCCTTGTGGATCGGGTGGTCCTGATAGGTCTTCTGGTCGGCGACATTGTCGAACACCATCAGCTCGGAGACGTGGAAGCTCGCATCGACGACGTCGCGCTGCTCGGTTGACGCGGGCACGCCGACCTCAACACTGCGCACCACCTCGACCCTGCCGAGCCCACGAATCCCTGCGATCAGCGCGTCGCGATCCGCCGTCGAGCCTGGGTTCTTCAGCCAGAAGAAGACGTGATGGACGATCTTCCCGCCCGCGGGCACCGCTGAAGCGGCGCCCGGCGTCATGGCCGCGGCGCCCAGCGCAACGCCCTTCACGACATCCCTGCGATTGATCGGCATCCCGCGTCACCCTTTCGATGGCCCCGGCGCCGGAGCGTGTCCACGAGGATATAGTCCTCGTGCGACGGTCCCGGGTCAAGGCGGTGGCCCTGCGAAAGAACGAGCCGGGAGCGACAGCTTCCTGCCAGAAGATACCCCCGAGAGGGCGTCTAGACCGCGTCGCCCGCGAACAACGGCAGCAGGGCCCCTCCCTCAGCCTCCGCCTCGAAGTTCGACACCGTAACGCCCACCAGCCGGATCCCCTTTTCCGGCGGCAGCACCAGCCCGATCAACTCGCGGCTCGCCGCGCGCAGCGCCTCGTGGCTGCACACCACCGACGCGAAGCTCTTGCTCCGCGTGATCTGCTTGAAGTCGGCATATTTGACCTTGACCGTCACTGTCCGCCCGAAGGCTTCCGCCTTGTCGCACCAGCCCCAGACATCGTCGGCCATGCGCAGCACGCCCGCCTCGATCTCGGCGGGCTCGGTCAGGTCGCGGTCGAACGTGGTCTCCGATCCCGAGGATTTGCGCTCACGCGACGGGTTGACCGGCCGCTCGTCCTGCCCGCGCGCGATGGCGTGATACCATTCGGCGGCGCTGCCGAAATGCGTGCGCAGGAATTCGAGCGGCTTGTCGCGCAGATCCGCCCCGGTCTCGATCCCCAGCCGCTTCATCTTGGCTGCGGTCACCGGCCCAACGCCGTGGAACCGCGCCACCGGCAGCGTCTCAACCCAGGCGGCGCCCATCTCCGGCGTCACCGCGAACTGGCCATTGGGTTTGCGCTGGTCGGAGGCGAGCTTGGCGAGGAACTTGTTGTACGAAATGCCCGCCGAAGCCGTGAGCCCGGTCTCGTCGAGGATGCTCGCACGGATCTGCTTCGCAGTCGCCCATGCGGTGTCGATCCCGCGGAGATTGGCGGTGACGTCCAGATAGGCTTCGTCGAGCGACAGCGGCTGGATCAGCTCGGTATAGTCGGCGAAGATCGCATGGATCTGCTTCGACACCGCCTTGTACACTTCGAACCGCGGCTTGACGAACACCAGCTCGGGGCAGCGCCGCAGCGCGGTGACCGAAGGCAGCGCCGATCGCACTCCGAAGGTCCGCGCTTCATAGCTTGCGGCCGCCACCACCCCGCGCGCCGCAGCATAGCCTACCGCCACCGGGCGCCCGCGCAATTCTGGCGCGTCGCGTTGCTCGACCGACGCGAAGAAGGCGTCCATGTCGACATGGATGATCTTGCGGATGGGCGGGGCGCTCACCGCGCCGGTCTAGCGCGTCCCGAACAATAGGGGAACGGCAAAGCGCCAGACGGGAGGGCGATCGGTCGGGCGTGAAGGGGCAACTCCCGGGAGCCGCCCCTTCCCGGTTCAGTTGTCGCGATCGAAGCGGTCGGCGCGCTGGCCCAGCAGCGTGACCTCGACGCGGCGGTTGAGGCGCATTCCCTCGGGGGTGTTGTTGGTGGCAACCGGCTCGCGCTCGCCATGACCCTCGACGCGGAAGCGCGCGCGAGTCACGCCCATTTCGTCGAACGCGGATCGCACGCTGTCGGCGCGGCGCTCCGACAAGTCCTGGTTGTGTGCATCGGTGCCGCGCGAATCGGTGTGGCCGATGATCGCGACGCGGACGCCCGGATCGGCACGCAGATAGCCGGCGAGCGGGCGCAGCTTGTCGACCGCGCCGGGGCGCAGATCGGCGCTGTCGGTTCGGAAGAGCACGTCTTCCTGCAGCGTCATCGTGGCGCCGGGCGGGGTCTGGCGAAAACGGTAGTTGCGCATCGCCCCGCGATCCCAGTCACCGCCGCGATCGGGCACTGCAACCACCTCGTCGCGCAACGACCAGTCGAAGCCGCCGCGGCTCGGGCGCGCGATCTGCTTTCGCCGAGGGGAGCTGGGATGTAGAGGCCATCACATGCCCTTCATCCTGGACCATTTCGACCTCGCCGCCTTTGTCCGCGCCACGCTTGCGGAGGATCTCGGCAGCGCCGGCGATATCACCTCGGCCGCGGTCATCCCCGCAGACGCCCTGTTCGAAGGGGTGATGGACAGTCGCGACGCGATCACGGTCGCCGGCCTTCCGATCGCCGAGGCGTTCTTCCGCGCGCTCGACCCCGATGTCGAGATCGAGGCGCTGGTCGAGGATGGACAGGCCGTCGCTGCGAATACCGACCTTCTCCGCCTCCGCGGCAAGGCGCGCGCGATGCTCACCGCCGAGCGTTCGGCGCTCAACACCGTCCAGCACCTCTCGGGCATCGCCACGCTCACCCGCGCCTATGTCGACGCGATCCAGGGCACCGGCGCGATCCTGCTCGACACCCGCAAAACCATCCCCGGCCTGCGCGTCCTTGAGAAATACGCCACGCGCATGGGCGGCGCGCAGAACCACCGCATGGGGCTGTGGGACGCCGCGATGATCAAGGACAATCATGTCGGGGTCGCCGGCTCGATCGGCGAGGCGGTGCGCCGTGCTGTCGCCGCCGGGATCGATCGCATCATCGTCGAGGTCGACCGCATCGATCAGATCGCGCCGGCGCTCGAAGCCGGCGCCACGCATCTCCTGCTCGACAACATGGCGCCTCCGATGCTCCGCGAAGCCGTCGCGCTGGTCGGGGGCAGGGTACCGACCGAAGCCTCGGGCGGAGTCCGCCTCGACACGATCCGCGCAACTGCCGAAAGCGGCGTGACCTATGTTAGCGTCGGCCGGCTTACCCAATCGGCTCCCGCCGCCGACATCGGGCTCGATTTCACTGCCGCCTGAGTGGACCTTGCTGGTTACATAGCTTGCACTGGAAACGATGGAGCGTGCGAGCGTCGAACGGTACGAGTCTCGATCGCAGCGTGTTGGCTAAGAATTATTACGTGGCCTTTGTCCTCACTGATCGAGGCTTGGCCGAACAGGAGAGCGTCAGAATAGGCCTTCAATTCGGTTGACTGCCAACCTCCTGCCAGCGCTTTGCTTACCCATCGGAACTGAATCATGATCATCGCTCTCTATGAAACTGGCGGGAGCGGAATGTCTCTCAGCCGTCAGGGGCCAATAGAGGCTGACGATATTGGTCAAGCGCTTGGCGGAAGAAAATGTTCCGCATCTGAAACGTTCGAGCGCCACTGATGGGCTGGTCAGATCCTACACATCGATAGTCGCCGTTGCGGGGTAATGCTTGTCGAGGTGCTTCTTGATGATCTTGAGATTGCGCGAGTTGGATCGAAAGAACAGATCGGGTATTGCGCCGACCCACGGGATCATTCCCAGCGCCCAGTCGAACCCGACATTGCCTGCCATTCGCGCGATCTGCGACTTCGACATGCCGAGATTACGCGCTTCCCACGCCATATAGGCGCCCATCGCCGCGGCGATCGTGGTGCCGATCCCCGGCACCAGATCGAGCAAGACGTCGAGACCCACCGGAAAGCGCGTGCCGGGGATGGTGAAGCTGCGCTCGAGCAGATGTTCCATCGCCTCGATCCGGCGCCGGACATGCGCGGGATCCTTGCCCAGCGGCAGGTCCTTCGCCGCCGCACCCCATCCCGTTCCCATTCGCTCGGGCTTCGCCACCAGTCTATTCCTTCTCGTTTCGCAAGTGGTTCAACGGGTGCCAGCCGCGCGCGTTCCCCTGCCAATTCCCCAGGCGCAGCGCGACGAGCGACCAGCGCAGCGGCTGCGCGATCGGGATCCAGGCGCCATCGGCGGTCAGCGCCGCGTCGGCCTCGGCGATCCGCTGCGCGCGGGCCCGCAGATCCGGCGCCTCGCGCCCGGCTGCGATCAGCGCCCTGGCTTCGTCCGAACAAGCGACGCATGCGGTCTGCACGAACCAGCGGCCGCTGTCATATGGCGCGAGCGTGTCGATCAACTGCAAATCGGCGGCGGCATCCGGGCCTGCCCGTTGCGGGGTAATGCCGATCCGCAGCATCGCTTCGGCAAGATGTGCCCATATCAGCGTCCCGCCCGGGCCGGCGGGGAGGGCGATCCGCAGCGCCAGCGGCCCAGGATGCGCCCGCCGCCAAAGCTCGACGCGTTCGCGGGCCGTCCGCCTCCGTGCTTCGGGCGGGAGCGCACCCCATTCGGGCCGGGCCGGGGGCGCGGCTGAGTCGAGCTGGCCGGGAAGCAACGTCTCGAGCGGCGTCCATTCGGGGCGTACCCCGCGAGTCAGCGCCACCCGGTCGATCGCCATCGCGACGGCGGCGCGGTTTCCCGGCTCGGAAAGGAAGCCCGCACGTTCGCGCACGGCGAGCCCGAACAGCCCCAGCGGCTGCTCGACCTGCACATTGGCGGGGGCGAGTTCGGCCTGGGCGATTATCGGCCAATCGGCAAAGGTCCCGCCGAGGATCAGGTCGGATTCCCGGGCCTTGAAGCGGGCCAGCGCGAGCGCGGCGCGTTCGCCCAGCAGATGCACGGTCTCCTGGGGTTCGGGTGCGGCCTTGTCGGTGCCGCCGCGTGGGTCGGGCGCCGGACGAAGCAGCACCCCGCGCGCCATCGGCTGGGCGCGGAACGGGCCGCTGCCGTCGAGCGTGGCGGTGCGGAACACCGCCAGCTCGGGCTGGGCGAACAACTTGAGCAGATCGGGCCGCGGCCGCTTCAGCCGTACTTCGATCACCGTCGGCGTCATTTCGACGATCTCGTCGATGACCGCGAGAAACGGCGCGAGCGTGTTGCGGCTGCCCGGCGCCGCGGCGCGGCGGAGCACCCGGACCACCTGCGCCGCGCTCACCGGGGCGCCGTCCGGCCAATTGGCTTCGCGCAGGCGGAAGATGTAGCTGCGCCCGTCGTCGATGACGATCCAGCGCTCGGCCAATGCAGGCTCGATCTGTCCGGCGGCATCGAACCGCACGAGCCCCTGCGCCGTGGCGCCCATCAGCACGCGTTCGGCGGGGTCCAATGGTCCTGCACCAGGATCGGCCAGCTTCGCCTCGCCGCCGATGACGCTCACCACCACGGGGGCGTCGTCCGTGCGCTGGCCGCCGCTGCATCCTCCCGCTGCCAGCGCGAGGCCGAGCAGAGCAACAAGGAAAGTCGATCGCCGCATCTTGGGCCTTCGCTGATGGAGACGAGGCAGGTGTATGATCCGGCCGCCGCCGTGCCAACCCCTTGGCCCGCTCTCCACTCGCATCGCCGCCGCTTGCCGCGTCGTATCCATTTTGGGGGAACCTGCAGCTGTTCGAAGGGTTTCTGCGGCGTCCCCAAAGCCGAGGAGTAATTGAATGGCGCGTATATTGGCAAAGGCCGCGACTGCGGTGGCCGCACTTTCACTGGCGGCGACGCCCGCGATCGCCGCACAAGGTTCGGCGTCGAAGCTGTCGCTTCGTGCTTCGACTGCATCTGACAAGGAATCAGATCTCGCCGGTGCGCCGATCATCGCGATCATCGGCGTGGCGGCGATCATCGCCGGCGGCGTCATCATCGCCACCGAAGACGACGATCCCGACAGCAACTGAGGCTGGTGCGGACGGCGGGACTCGAACCCGCACGCCCCGAGGGGCAGAAGATTTTAAGTCTCCGGCGTCTACCGGTTCCGCCACGTCCGCACGTCTATAGCCCTGCAAGCGCATGAGGCCGGAACCGTCAAGCGGTTCCGGCCTCATCTGCGTTTTTGAAAGGCTTGCGAGCCGCTCAGACGTTGAGGCGGACGCGCATTTCCTTGCCGGGCTTGAAATAAGGGACGCGCTTGGGCGCGACGTCGACGGTCTCGCCGGTGCGCGGATTGCGGCCGGTGCGGCCGTCGCGGGCGCGAGTGGAGAAGGCGCCGAAGCCACGCAACTCGACCCGGCCATCCTCGGTCAGGCGGCTGACGATTTCATCGAAGAAGACCGAGACGATCTTCTCGACCTCGCGTGCCGACAGGCCGGGATTTTCATCCACCAGCAATTGCACGAGTTCCGAACGGATCATCCGCACCCTCCCTTGGCACACGCGGACCGCGGTACGTCCAACGCGGCTAATCCCCAACGCAGGCACCGCTCTAGCCCCGTTTCCCAAGTTGCATCAACCCGAAGATTAACAGTTTAGGGGATTTATTTGAAGCGACGAGGGGAAGCGGCCTAAGCCGCTTCCCCAGGCTGCATCAGTTCTTCTCGTTGTTGCGTGCCTTGAGGGCCTCGCCGAGAATGTCGCCCAGCGACGCGCCCGAGTCGGACGAGCCATATTGCTGAACGGCCTGCTTCTCTTCGGCAATCTGCATCGCCTTGACCGAGAAGGTCGGCTTCTTCGAACGATCGAAGCCGGTGACCATCGCGTCGAACTTCTGCGCGACCTGGAAGCGCTCGGGGCGCTGCTCGTCGCGGTCGCGGCCGAGATCGGTCCGCTTGATGAAGCCCGTCGCGCCGTCCTCGCCGACCTGTACCTCGAGGCCCGCGTCGCGGACTTCGAGAACCGTGACGGTGACGACCTGGTTCTTGTTGAGCTTGTCGCCTTCGCCGGCCACCACGGCCGCCGAAGGACCGCCGCGCTCGAGCTGCTTCATGCCGAGGCTGATGCGCTCCTTGTCGGGCTCGATCGCGAGCACGACCGCCTTAACGGTCTCGCCCTTGCGATGCAGGTTGAGCGCGTCCTCGCCCGAGATGCCCCAGGCGATGTCGGACATGTGGACCATGCCGTCGACGTCGTTGTCGAGGCCGATGAACAGGCCGAATTCGGTGGCGTTCTTGACTTCGCCCTCGACTTCGCTGCCGACCGGATGGGCTGCCGCGAAGGCCTCCCACGGGTTCGAGATCGCCTGCTTGAGGCCCAGCGAGATGCGGCGCTTCTCGGCGTCGACCTCGAGGACGACCACATCGACTTCCTGCGAAGTCGAGACGATCTTGCCCGGATGGACGTTCTTCTTGGTCCAGCTCATCTCGGAGACGTGGACGAGGCCCTCGATACCCGCTTCGAGCTCGACGAACGCGCCGTACTCGGTGATGTTGGTCACGCGGCCGGTGAGCTTCGCGCCGACCGGGTACTTCTCGGCTGCGCCATCCCACGGATCGCTCTCGAGCTGCTTCATGCCAAGGCTGATGCGCTGCGTGTCGCGGTTGATGCGGATGATCTGCACCTTCACCGTGTCACCGATGTTGAGCACTTCGCTCGGGTGGTTGACGCGCTTGTAGCTGAGGTCGGTGACGTGGAGCAGGCCGTCGATGCCGCCGAGGTCGACGAACGCACCGTAATCGGTGATGTTCTTGACGACGCCGTCGATCACCTGGCCCTCGGCCAGCGACTGGATCAGGCCCGAGCGCTGCTCGGCGCGGGTTTCCTCGAGCACCGCACGACGCGACACGACGATGTTGCCGCGCTTGCGGTCCATCTTGAGGATCTGGAAGGGCTGGGGGATGTCCATCAGCGGGGTGACGTCGCGCACCGGGCGGATGTCGACCTGCGAGCCGGGGAGGAAGGCCACCGCGCCCGAAAGGTCGACGGTGAAGCCGCCCTTGACGCGGCCGAAGATGACGCCCTCGACGCGCGCGGTCTTGGCGAACTCGGTTTCGAGCGTGTCCCAGGCGGCTTCGCGGCGGGCGCGGTCGCGGCTGAGCATGGCTTCGCCGTTCGCATTCTCGACGCGGTCGACATAGACCTGCACTTCGTCGCCGACCTTGAGATCGGCCTTCTGGCCCGGCGCTGCGAATTCGCGCAGCGGCACGCGGCCTTCGGACTTCAGGCCGACGTCGATGACCGCGAGGTCGTTCTCGATGCCGGTGACGGTGCCGATGACGACGCGGCCTTCAAAGCTTTCTGCGCCGCCGAGAGTTTGTTCGAGGAGCGCCGCGAAATCGTCGCGGCTGGGGTTTGCCGTAGTGGCCATAGAGGATCAGTTCCTGGTTGCGTTTTTTCCGGCCAGCCGGTTGAATCCGGCGGTCTTGAAAGGCCGAAATTGCCGCGGCGGCCGAATGCCGGTCGCGGCATCCAGGCGGACGAAACAAACGGAGGCACCAGACGCGGTTGAATGCGAAAAGGGCGCGGCAGAATAGTTTCTCCACGCCATACCTCCGCGAGCCACGCCCGCAGGACCCGCGGCCCATAGCGGAACCGGGCGGATGAGGCAAGGCGATCGCGCCTTCGCTTGCGACGTTCAGCCCCTGCCGCGGTCTCGTTGTTCGACCAGCGCGATTGCCCGCTGCACGGCCGCGTCGATCGACAGAAAGCTGGTGTCGAGCACGACTGCGTCCCCGGCTTGCCGCATCGGCGCCTCGGAGCGCTGCGAATCGCGCTCGTCACGCGTACGAATGTCGGCCAGCACCTTGTCGAGGCTGGTGTCTGCGCCCTGCTTGCGCAGTTCGAGATGGCGGCGTTGCGCGCGTATCGTCGGAGTCGCTTTGACGAACAGCTTCACCTCGGCCTCTGGCGCGATCACGGTGCCGATGTCGCGTCCGTCGAGCACCGCGCCGCCCGGCTGCCGGGCGAAGTTGCGCTGGCGCTCTAGCAGGGCGGCGCGCACCGGCGGATGCGCCGAGACGATGGACGCCAGCCTGCCGACTTCATCGGTGCGCAGCCACGGGTCGTCGAGCAATCCGTCGTCAAACCCACAGGACGCGACGGCGTCGCGCTCCGACGCCGGATCGAGTCCATCGCGCAACAAGGTCGCTGCAACCGCGCGATAGAGCAGGCCGGAATCGAGATGCGGCAAATGATAGTGGCGCGCCAGTGCGCGGGCGATGGTGCCCTTGCCCGAAGCTGCCGGTCCGTCGACGGCGATGATCATGCGCACGCGTTCGCCGTGCGCGGGCGGTGCGTCAAGGGGCATCCTCATAATGCGGGTCGATGCGGCATGGGCTTGGCCACAAGCGACCGGCCCGCGGCCCCGCCGCCACTTAATGGGCACTCCCCGCTTCGCCAGGGAGATCAAGGTCGCCGAAGCGCGAGGCTGGCGTGACGTTGGAGGGCGAGCAAGGATCAGCCCGGGAGGAGCGACTCCACGACGTCGAAAAAGCCCGGATAGCTCGTAGCCACCGGCGATACATCGTCGATCGTGATCGCTTTCCGCGCGGCGAGCCCGGCGACCGCCATGCTCATCGCGATCCGGTGGTCGAGCTTCGAGGCGACATGCGCGTCGCCCGCGAGAACGTCGCCGCAGGAGCCCTCGATCTCCAGCCCGTCCTCGTGCTCGACGATTGTGACGCCTGCGGCTTCGAGCGCAATGCGCATCGTCGCAATCCGATCCGATTCCTTGACGCGCAGTTCGTGCGCGCCGCGCGCGACTGTGCGGCCCTGGGCGAACGCCGCGGCCACGAACAGGACGGGATATTCGTCGATCATGCTCGGTGCGAGTTCGGGTGGGACTTCGATCGCGCTGAGCGGGGCGTGGCGAACCCGCAGGTCGGCCACCGGCTCGCCGCCCACTTCGCGCGGGTCGAGGTCGACGATGTCTGCCCCCATAAGTTTGAGCGCCGTGATCAGCCCGGTGCGGGTCGGGTTCATGCAGACGTTGCGGATCAGGATCTCTGAGCCCGGCACGATCGATGCGGCGACCAGCCAGAAGCCCGCCGAGGAAGGATCCCCGGGCACGACGATGTGCTGGGGCCTGAGCTCCGCCTCTCCGGTGACCGAGATGATCCTGCCTTTTGCCGTCTCCTCGACGCTGAGCTCCGCGCCGAACCCGCGCAGCATCCGCTCGCTATGGTCGCGGGTCGGCACCGGCTCGATCACGCGGGTGATCCCCGGCGTGTTGAGGCCCGCGAGCAGCACCGCCGACTTGACCTGCGCCGATGCGACGGGGAGGATATATTCGATCGGTACCGCGGGATTGAGCCCGCGTATCATCAGCGGCAGCCGCCCCCCGGGCGAAGCGGTGATGTCCGCGCCCATCTTCGACAGCGGCTCGATCACCCGGCACATCGGGCGGCCGGAGAGCGAGGCATCGCCGGTGAAGGTCGCGGTGATCGGGTGGCTCGCGACCAACCCCATCAGCAGCCGCGTGGAGGTGCCCGAGTTCCCCATGTCGAGCGCCGCCTGCGGCTGGAGCAGCCCGCCGACGCCGACGCCGTGCACCCGCCAGGCCCCGTCGTCGCCGCGCTTGATGTCCGCGCCCATCGCGCGCATCGCAGCGGCAGTGGCGAGCACGTCCTCGCCGTCGAGCAGCCCCTCGATGCGGCTTTCCCCTACCGCCAGCGCCGAGAACATCAGCGAACGATGGCTGATCGACTTGTCGCCGGGGACGGTGACGGTGCCGCGCAGCGGACCGCGCGCGGAGACGGTGAAGGGGCGGGGCTCTGGCTGCGACATCGCGGGCGGCTTTGACAGTCGCCTTGCGTCATGGCAAGGCGCGCCCCACTTCCGGGGCACACCCGAAATCCAAGATATTTTGAAAGGCAAGAGGCAACACATGGTGAAGCCGGAATGGGGCACCAAGCGCGCGTGCCCGAAGTGCGGAACGCGCTTTTACGATCTGACCAAGGACGAGCCGGTCACCTGCATCGCTTGTTCCTATGCGTGGGAGCCCGAACCGATCCTCAAGTCGAAGCAGCCGCTCCCGTTCGAAGCGGCCAAGGTCAGCCCGGCCAAGCCGGAGGCGGTCGATTCGGATCTGGGTGACGAAGATCTGGACATCGCCGAGGACGAAGAGCCGTCCCCCGACGACGACGTCGATCTGGGCGGCGACGACGATCTCGGTGTCGAGACGGCGACCGACGAGGACGATCAGTAAGAAAATCGGTGCGGCAAGGGCGCATGCAAAAAGCGTCCTTGCCAAACCTGCGGAGCCCTTCTAATGGGCCCGTCTTCCCGGGGTTTGGGG
>JASLBO010000424.1 GCA_030146605.1 Sphingomonas sp.
ACGGAACGCGCTCCGTGAACCGCGCTGGCGCAACGGCAGCTAACCCTAGCTTAAATGCCCAAAGCCGACGTTCCGCTACACCCGATAGCGGACACTCACGCCGGATGCGCGTGAGTGTCCGCTATCGGGTGTAGCGGAACGTCGGCTTTGGGCATTTAAGCTAGGGTTAGCTGCCGTTGCGCCAGCGCGGTTCACGGAGCGCGTTCCGTTACAGCAGGCCGCTGGCCTCTCGCGCTGCTCTGATCCTGAGCATTCGGCCAACGCAGTACCCAACGAATACAGCGATCATCCAGCATAGGGTCGGCTTTGATAGTGCGGTCATCAGAAGCGCGATAATCAGCATCGCGCTATATGGTGCAGGATCCTCCGGGTGTGAGCCAACCGATGAGAGAAAGCGACACAAGGCGACTGTGACCGGCAAGGTGAACATCGCGACAAACATCCCGCGCCGTGCGACAGAAGCCCTCACCAGAACGGCGGTGACAGCCGCTAAAATGGCGATGAGGGGCAGAGCATAAAGCACTTCAGAGTGATAACCGCTCATCTTTGACGATCCCCTAACGCTCCCATCGAAAGTTTGGGCAACTTCCGCTTCAAGCGACTGCCGCACCGCCTGCTAACGTCCGCAGTTGAGGCGTTAGCTGACCGTCCGCTTTAGCCCCGCCGGGGCGGCAACTCGGCCGCTGGCGGGGGCCTCAGACTCCGGCCATCGCATTGGTCGCGGTTCCGAAGATGGTGGCGAGGTTCAGCCCGAGCGCCTGAAACGCCATGATGCAGGCGACGGCGATCAGCGCGGCGATCAGCCCATATTCGATGGCCGTGGCGGCGGTCTCGTCGCGGATTAGATTGCGCATGTCTGGTCCCCTCTTGGGGGGATTGTCGGTCAGGAGGGGTTGCCGGGGCGTTAACCTGCACCATCGGCGTTGCGGCTCAAGGGTCAGTTTCATTTAGGCTGATACTATTCCCCTGCGAAAGCAGGGGTCCAGGGTCATAAGCGGGGCCGCTCTCGGCTCCTGGGCCCCTGCTTTCGCAGGGGAACTGAACTGCTTCAACTTAGGTGGAATTGACGCTAGGTCTCGCTGCTTCCGGCCTCGCCTCTCCGGCGGGCCTTCCACTCGGCCCAGCTGTCCTCGCGCGCCGCAGCCTCCCACTCCAGTTGCGCCTCGGCAATCCGATGCTCTGCAGCAGCCTGTGCGCGCTCCCGCTCGTTGCGCGTCTCACCGGAACCCAAATAGGAGCTAGGCAGGGTCTCCCACAAGTGAACGGCCGGCCGGTCCGGCTCTCCACACTGCTCCCACACGGCCCGGCGGAAAGTGTCGAGCCTTTGGCTGAGCGGCGATGCGAACAGCGCCTTCCGGCCATATGCATGCTCGTCCTCCCCCGACGTCAAATGCTCGATGAGATCGAGGCCGAGACCGCCGCAATCGAGGATGAGTTCGATGTGAGTCAGCTGACGCAACGTGAAGTCGGCAGCGACAACTCGGCCGCTCAACCGATAATATCGCTCCGAGCGGATCTTGGCTTTGTAGCGCTTGAGGATATCGGCGAACCATGCCTCTCTCTGCTTCTCCTGCTCGGGCGTTGCGGGTTGCTCTGATTGCCCCGCCTCGGCGCGTGCCCGACACACAGGACAATTCTCTTGCGCCTCCCGCGCCACCGTTTCGGGGTTCCGCGTGCCTGCGGCGAGCGCGCCCGCGCCGAACCTGCCGGGCAGATAGTGGCGTAGGATGAACGTGATGAGCCGATCATTGTACCAGCGCCGCTCGCCGCACTGCTCGCCCTTGTAGAAAATCGGAATGGGTACGCCCTCTCGCGCACGCTCAATGGCGATGTCGGCAAGGCTTTGAACGCCGTGCGCGAGGGCGGCTTCCCAGGCTGCCCGAAAGCTCTCCGAACCCGGGGCGAGCCGGAGCTGATAAGCGCCGACCGACGCCATGTTCACGCGCTTCGCGGCGGCGAGCACCGAACCGGTCTCTGCAAGCGCAGCGATGAAAGCGCGCTGACGCTCGGCGGTCCAGCCGTCGTAGCGATACTTCCTCGGCACCGGCGTGAAATCGGGAACGATGAGGGTGGATGGGACCCGGTTCTGCATTCACGACTATATAACCAAATGGGTTTGTGTAGGAAAGAGATTTGTTCCGTGTATGTTCAGCAGGTTGGGATCTCGACGCGATCGCCAGCGACTGCGTTATTCGCGCGCGATTAGCCCATTGCCGTCTGCCGTCCCTTGACCAGCGACAGGAACGTCCCGAGGGATATCAGCCAGCTTTGCTGCGCTGGACGATAAGTGAGGTGGAGCCGCGAGGGCAGAACCAGACGAAGCTGCCTCGCCTGCATCTCTCGCGTCTGGTTCTCGGAGATGCCGGGTTCGAGCGTGAGCAGATGCTTTTCGGAGATGCGGTCGGCTTCCGAGAGGATCTGACGCCACCGGTCCTTGGCGGTCGATTTGGCGCCGAGCATGGTCAGCCGTGAATCGGGAAAGGCCGGATCGCGATATTGCATCGGGCCGGGAAAGAGGAAGTCGGGCTTGTTGCGGTTCTCGGTTGCGGCGCCGCGGCGATGCTGGATCCCGTGTGCCACGAATATCGCTTCCAGATGATTCTCGAGCGCTTGTCCGGCGCGCGACTTGCGGCGATTCTGCACGCTGAGCGAGAAGGACAGGAAACCGTCCACATCCGCGCCGTCTGACGCCATGAACCCCGCGGCGATCCGCTCGGCGACGATCCGTCGTTCGAGCCGGCGGAATAATTGCTCTTCACGATCCATCCACTCGACCAGAACCCGATCCGGATCGTCCAGCGGAGAGATGTGCGACAGCGACGATCGCGCGAGTTCCGAGAATGTGCGCGTCGATGGCATTGTGAGGCCGAAGGGTTCGATGAGCGTGTCGAGCTGTCTCGCTGCCGGCTCGTCAGGGGCGATGCCGAGTTCGTCGAGGATATAGCGCGCGGCAAAGTCGAGCTCGGCGTCGTTCGGTCCCTCGATCGACTGGAAGGTGAAGCCGAACATCGGCTGATCATGCAAGCCGAACAGCCAGAGGAGCTGGTTCTGGATCGTGCTTTCCGCCGGGGTGATGACCGCAAGCAACGATCCGTCGCGTCTCAGTGCGATGAATAGCATGTCGTCCGCCCGCATCATCTCGGTGACCGCGTTGGTCGAGTAATAAAGGTGAAATTCGGGCGCGCGCGGCTTGCCTTTCCGCACGTTGGACCAGCTCATGAATCCGTCTTCAGCCAGCGCTTCCTGCTCGCCGGAGAGCCAGATGAAGCGCGTCGGGATGCGCCTGCGGTCCTCGAGGCCGAGCAATTGCCGTAGCGGCAGTGTCCCCTGAAACTCGTGCTGATTCGACTTCTCGGTGATCGTTTCGACAAGGGTGAGGCGCTTGGCCACGACTCCTGCGAAAAGGTCTGAGAGAAATCCACGCCGCATCAACTTCCCCTGATTTCTAGCCTCGGGATCTCCGATCTGATCCATTCTGCGCAGGAGGCCAGCACGTCTTCAATCGGCAATCGCGTCCGTCCCTTCAGCGCGCATTCCCAGATCACCGCATAGCGCCAGTCGGTCTTCGCGAGCGTCGCCTCGGCCTTCGCATCGAGCTCCTGGTTCCGCGCGATCTTCGTCCGCCAGAATTCCTCGCGCGTCTTGGGCCATTTGAATAAATGGCAGTCATGGCCGTGCCAGAAGCAGCCATGCGCGAAGAGGACCGCGCGATGGCGCGGCAGAATGATGTCCGGGGTTCCGGGAAGCGATTTGTCGTGCAGCCTGAAACGGAAGCCGCGGGCGTGCAATCCTTTGCGGAGCAGCAGTTCCGGATTGGTGTTCTTGCCCTTGATGCCCGCCATCATCCGGCTGCGGACCGCAGCCGAGACCACGTCAGCCATAAGCGACTGCCGGCTCCCGATCGGGTCGCGAGACGGAGACGGGGGTCGCGTGCCCGGTAGTCGGTTGCGCCAGCGCGTCTGCCAGATAAGGCTTCATGGCCTGGGCGAGGAACTCGACCACCGGCACGACCACGGCATTGCCGAACTGGCGATACGCCTGTGTGTCGGACACCGGGATGTGCCAGCGGCGGTCGCCGCGGTCGAAGCCCATCAGCCGGGCGCATTCGAGCGGGGTGAGGCGGCGCGGGCGCTTGCCGGGTTGCGCGATCAGGATCTCCGAGCCGTCCTTGTAATAGCGCGCGGAAAGGGTGCGGGCGACGTCGTTCGGGCCGAACAGACTGTAGCCGAAGCCGTTGCCCTTCGACGCGTGCTTCGCCTTATATGCCTGGAGATAGTCCCAGAGGCGCGGGGTGAGCGTGTATTTGGGATCCACCTCGTCATGCGGCTGGAGGATGCTGCCGAGCTTCGGGCCGTCAGTCGGCAGTTCGAGCGCCTCGAGATCGAACGCGGTCTTTTCACGGAAGCCCAGGATGAAGATCCGCTCGCGCTTCTGCGGCACCCAGGGCGCGGAGCTGATCACGCGCGTCTGGACATGATAGCCTAGTTCGTTCTCGAGCACGTTGATGATCGTCGCGAAGGTGCGGCCCTTGTCGTGCCGTTCGAGATTTTTGACGTTTTCGAGCACGAAGGCCGCCGGGCGGTGATGCGCGATGATCTGCGCGGTATCGAAGAACAAGGTGCCCTGTGTGTCGCACAGGAAGCCATGTGGGCGGCCCAGCGCGTTCTTCTTCGAGACGCCCGCGATCGAGAAAGGCTGGCACGGGAAGCCGCCGAGCAGCAAATCGTGCTCGGGAACGCGCTCAGGATCCTCGGCAAAGGGGCGGATATCCCCGGCGAGCGGATGATTGTCGCGGAAATTGCGCGAATAGGTCTCCTGCGCCTTGGCGTCCCATTCGGAAGTGAAAACGCAGTGACCGCCGATCGCCTGAAAGCCGATCCGGAGGCCCCCGATCCCCGCGAACAGATCGATGAAGCGGAAGGCCGCGTCGTTGGATGCGGCGGGGGTGAGTTTGGCGATCATCTCGAGCGTGCGATAGATCGGCGCCTTGGGCTCGATCTCGCCCCGCTCCCAGCGATATACCGCGCTGGCGGAATAGCCGAGCTCGCTGGCCAGCTCCTCGACGCTCATCCCGGTCCGCTGCCTGAGTTCGGAAAAGCTTAGCGCACCGTGCATCGAACACCTCTGGGACAATTTCTGGCATTCTGATCGAGAGGCTCACAGCGCGCAAGAACAAAAGAAGATCGCTTGCGCGCATTCTGTGGATGACGGCGCGCGTTCAGCCCCCGATCCTCACCCCATCGCCGAGCGCAATTCCGCCATCCGCGCGTCGATCGGTTCGAGCCGCCGCTGGTCCTCGGGCGAGAAGAGCGGCAGCACGTCCATCCCCGGCTCCCAATAGGGCCGGGTGATCGCGCCGCGCTGCGCGACGAGCGCGATATATTCGCGGACCAGCGTTTCATGCCCGTCGGGCGCCATGATGTTGGGGCGGAAGGTGGTGGGGTCGAACGGCGCGGCGGGATCGGGCAGGAACAGCACGCGCGCGGGTTCGCCGGGCTGGGGCGTGACGTCGAGCAGGTCCCCGTCCGGGCCGCGCCACACGGCGTGGTGCTCGGCCTCGAACCAGCGGCCCGGCCAGCGCCAGATCGCCCAGCCATAGACCGCCTCGCCGCCGTTCGCCTGCGCATGCGTCTCCGAATTCTCGAAGCAATAAGCGGGTTTGGCGATCGCGGCGGGCTGGACGGGCACGTAGACGGGCGTTTCGGGCGAGATCGTCGCGCAAAAGGCGAGGGTGGCCGAATCGAGCTGTTCGGGAGGTCCGAGGATCATCCTGCCGGGCTAGCCCCGGCGCGGCGCCGCGTCCATCCGCGCGCGGCGGCGGCTTTACGAAATCGAAGGCTCGGCGCGGCTAGGCTCGCGCGATCGTGCCGGCGCGTCCGGCGAACTGCGTGGGGGATGTTTATGGATCGGCTGCCGCTGATCGCGCCGCGCCCGCCGAAGCTGAGCCTGATGGGCGAGGCGCTGGCCGGGATCGAGGCGCGGGGGGTCTATTCGAATGGCGGGCCGGTGGTGCGCGGCTTCGAGGCGGCGGCGACGGCGCAATTGTTCGCGGGCACGGGGGATTGCCTCGCGGTGGGCAATGCGACGCTGGGGCTGATGCTGGCGATCCGCCACGCCGCGGGGCCGCGCGCGGGCAAGGGGCAGTTCGCGCTGATCCCGGCCTTCACCTTCGCGGCGACGGCGCATGCGGCCGAATGGGCGGGGCTGGTGCCGCTGCTGTGCGACGTGGATCCGGAGGATTGGGCGGCGAGCGCCGCGGCCGAGGCGCAGGCGTTCGACAAATATGGCGACCGGATCGCGGTGGTGGTGCCCTATGCCACCTTCGGGGCGGGGATCGATCTGGCGCGCTATCGGGACTATGCCGCGCGGGGCGTGGGCGTGGTGATCGATGCGGCGGCTTCGCTGGGGGCGCTGGACAGCGACGGGCGGCAGTTCGGCGCGGGGGCGCCGTTCGCGATCGTCTATTCGATGCACGCGACCAAGGTGTTCGCGACCGCCGAGGGCGGGCTGGTCCATTCGGGCGATGCGGGGCTGATCGACACGCTGCGGCGGATGAGCAATTTCGGCTTTGCCGGGGGGCGATCGGCCGAGGGGCCGGGGTTCAATGCGAAGCTGCCCGAAGTGCTGGGGCTGGTGGCGCGGGCGAAGCTCGACGAGATCGAGGGGGTCGCGGCGCACCGGATGACGCTCGACGCGGTGTATCGCAAGGCGCTGGGCGGGTTCGCGGCGGAAAAGGGGTTCGAGTTTCAGGAATTGCGCGGGTCGCGGCCGGCGCTGCAGTTCCAGTCGCTGCTGCTGCCGCGCGCCTTTGCCGGGCACAGGCAGGCGATCATCGAGACGCTAGCGGCGCAGGGGATCGGCGCGGCGTGCTATTTCAGCCCGCATCTCGGCGAGCAGCCCTGGTTCCGCGCGCACGGCGTGAGCGAGCCGCTGCCGGTGTGCGACGATATCGCGGCGCGGATATTGTCGCTGCCGGTGACCGACGGGATGACCGCGAGCGATGTCGAGCGGGTGTGCGCGGCGCTGATGGAGGCGTGCGCGGAGTCGGGGCGCAAGGGGTTGCCCAGGGCCGAGCGGCGCGGGGGGCATGTTCATGCGGCGCTGATCGTCGGCGGCGGGCCGGCGGGGACGGCGTTGCTGACCGCGGCGAGCAAGAGCGATGCGCTGGTGCGGCTGGCCGAAGCGGGGCTGGCGGTGGTCGAGCGCGACGCAGTGCTCGGGCGGGGCGAGATCGGGAATTACGCGATCACTTCCGACAGCAGTGCCGAAACGTTCCTGACGGCGGTCAAGGGCAATGCGCATGCCCGGATCGCGGCGCTGGAGGGGCATAGTTCGGGGCAGGAAGTCGCGATGCACGCGGGCAGGCTGGGCGTGCCGCTGGCGCGGACCTCGCCGTTCCTGGAGGCTACGGGGGCCGAGCTGGCGGCGATCGTCGCGGGGCACGGGGGGATCGTGGCGACGCGCAGCGACGTGGTCGAGGCGCGGCGGACGAGCGACGGCGTGTGGGCCGCGCGGGTGCGCAACCTCGTCACCGGCGAGGTCCGGGTGATGCGCGCCGCCACGCTGGTGATCGCGACCGGCGGGTACCAGACCCGCGCCAACGTCTATGCCGTGCGGGTTGCGGGGGCCGAGCTCGGCGCGCTTGCCGGCGAGCGGCTGATGACGGGGGACGAATTCCTGCGGATCGGCGGGCTCGACGCATTGCGCGCGCGGATCGCCGGGGTGCCGGCACCGCGGATCGCGATCGTCGGCGGATCGACCAGCGCGCTCGCGGCGGCGGCGTTGATCCTCAAGGCGGCGCCGGCATTGCCGCTGGGGGCGGGCGCGCTCGCGCTCTACCATCGCCGGCCGCTGCGGCCTTTCTATCCCTCGGCCGAAGCGGCGCACGCGGACGGGTTCAGCGATTTCGGGCCGCAGGACATCTGTCCGGTGAGCGGGTTTGTCTACCGGCTGGCGGGCTTCCGGCTCGAGGCGCGCGAACTGGTGCTGCGGATGCTCGGCGTCGGCGGGCGGGCGCCCGATCCGCGGATGGCGCTGCGGCAGATCGGCGTGTTCGAGGACGCGGCAATCCGGGCCGAGATCGAGAATGCCGATCTGGTGATCGGCGCGCTCGGCTATCGCCCGCGCGCCCTGCCGCTGTTCGATATGGACGGGACCCGGATCGCGCTCGCCGCCGATGCGCCGGGGCGGCCGCGGCTGGTCGACCAGGCATGCCGGGTGATCGACATGGAAGGGCGGCCGGTGCCCGGGGTGTTCGGGATCGGGCTCGCATCGGGGCATGTCCCCGACGGGCGGCTCGGCGGCGAGGCGAGCTTCAGCGGCAAGGCCAACGGCCTGTGGCTGTGGCAGAACGACATCGGCCAGATGATCGTCGACCAATTGCTGGGTGAACAGGCGCAGGCAGTCGCATGAGCGTGCCTACGGTCTCGGTGATCATGGCGGTGTACGAAGGCGCGGCGTTGCTGCCCGAGACGCTGGCGAGCCTGCGCGCGCAGACGCTGCAGGACTGGGAGCTGATCGCGGTCGACGATTGCTCGAACGACGACAGCGTCGGGGTGCTCGAGCGCTTCGGCGATCCGCGGGTGCGGGTGATCCGCTCGGAGAGCAACGGCGGACCGGTGGTGGCGCGCAACCGCGCCTTTGCCGAGGTGCGCGGGCGCTATGTCGCGGGGCTGGACCAGGACGATATCAGCCTGCCCGGGCGCTTTGCCCGGCAGGTCGCGTGGCTCGATGCGCATCCGGACACCGCGCTGGTGAGCTGCGCGACCGATTTCCTGATCGAGGGCAGGCGGCAGCCCGGCCATTGGCCGCGGCCGCTGAGCCCGGTGCTGATCGACTGGCTGATGCTGGTGCAGAACCCGATCGCCTGGTCCTCGGTGATGTTCCGCGCCCATGCCGCGCGCCGGCTCGACCCGTTCGAGCGGCCGGCGATGCGCTATGTCGAGGATTTCGACCTATACCAGCGGCTGCGGCCGTTCGGGCGGATCGCGCAGATCGACGAAGTGCTGATGCTCTATCGCTGCCATGCCGGCGGGGCTTCGCAGATGTTCAACGCGACGATGCGGGCGCACGCCGAATTGCTGCTGCGCGAGCGGCACGCGGCATTGCTTGGCGATGCGGCGCCGGACATTGCCGGGCTGCTGGTCCGCCATGTGATGGCGCGCGAGCCGGTGTCCGACATCGAAACGCTGAACCGATTGTTCGAGGGCGTGGAGGTGCTGCGGACGGCGTTCGGCGGCGCGAACCCGCACGAGGATCTGGCCGCAGTCGATCGCGAGATCTCGCTCTTGTGGTGGCGGATCTGCCGGGCGAGCGTGCGCTCGGGATCGCTGCTGCTGCACCGGACGCTGGGCAACCGGCCGCTGCCGCTGGGGCAGGCGGCGGACCTTGTCGCCAGCCAGATGATCGGGGGGATGCGCAAGGTGAAGCGGGGGCTGACAGGGCGGTGAGGGGCCGTCCAAGCTCCCCTTCCGCTTGCGGGAGGGGAGGGGCTTCGTGTCAGCAACGGTCGCGCCTTCTCAGTCCGCCCTGGCGAACTTCGCCACCAGCGCGTCGGGGAGCAGGCGCGCGGCGGCGGCCTTTACCTTGCCGGTGAGCGCGGGCGAGATGATATGGTCCTTGCCCTCGAGCATCGCCTCGTAGCCGGCGCGGGCGACGGTTGCCGGATCGGCCTTGGGCTCGCGCGCGGTGAGCGAGTCCGGATCGACCCTGGCGCGTTCGAAGAAGCCGCTCTGCGTCAGATCGGGCATCAGCGCCGTGATCGTCACTCCGCTGTCGGCGATCTCCTCACGCACCGCCTCGGCGAAGTTGCGCAGGAACGCCTTGGTCCCCGAATAGACTGCGAGGCGCGGCGAGGGGCCGAGCGCGACCACCGAGGAAGTGATCAGCACGCGGCCCGAGCCGCGGGCGACCATCGCGGGCAGGAACAATTTGGATGACTGGACCACCGATGTGATGTTGACCGCGATCGACTGGAGCTCGAGATAGAGATCGCTCTGGCCGACGAAATCGCCCCATGCGCCGGTGCCGGCATTGAGGCAGAGAAAGTCGGGAAGCCCGGCGAACTTCTCGGTCTCGTGGAACAGCCGCGCGCCGCCGTCGGGCGCGCCGAGATCGATCGACCAGGCATCGACCTGCGGCGCACCAGCGGCGCGCAGTTCGTCCGCGGCGCGATCGAGCTTGTCGCGATCCTGCGCGACGATGATCAGCCGATGGCCGTCCCCGGCGAGGCAGCGCGCGAGCTCGAGGCCGATTCCGCTCGATCCGCCGGTTACCAGCGCGAGACCCGTCTGTGTCATGCAATGTCCTCCGGCCTGCTCAACCAGCGGCGGGCCTCAGGGGTCCTTGCCGACGACACGGGACGTGCTTCATAGCATTTCGCGATGATCGACCGGCGTGCCCTTCTGATCGGCTTCGGCGCGGCGGCGCTGGCGGTGCCGCGCGCGCGCTGGCGGCGCAGCGCGGCCCGCCAGCGCCGCCGCGCCGAAGCCGATCAGAAGGGCACGCCGGTCGATCATCGCGAATGCTATGAAGCACGTCCCGTGTCGTCGGCAAGGACCCCTGGGGCCCGCCGCTGGTTGAGCAGGCCGGAGGACATT
>JASLBO010000440.1 GCA_030146605.1 Sphingomonas sp.
CCGGAACGCCGCCCATGTCGCGGATGCCGCCGAGCGAGAGCTCGAGCTTGTCGCGTTCGCGGGTGAGCTGGAGCACTTCCTTCTTGGTGAGGCCGTGCGTGTCGCCCGAAAGCTGCTCCTCGAGCGTCTTGAGGCGCTTGATCGAGTTCGAGATAGTCTTCCAGTTGGTGAGCATGCCGCCCAGCCAGCGATGGTTGACGAAATGCTGGTTCGCGCGGCGCGCGGCCTCGGCGATCGGCTCCTGCGCCTGGCGCTTGGTGCCGACGAACAGGACCTTGCCGCCCGAAGCGACGGTCGACGACACGAATTCGAGCGCGCGCGCAAAGAGCGGCACGGTCTGCGAAAGGTCGATGATGTGGACACCGTTGCGATCGCCGAAGATGTAGGGCTTCATCTTCGGGTTCCAGCGGTGGGTCTGGTGACCGAAGTGCGCGCCCGATTCGAGCAATGCCTGCATGGAGACGACTGGTGCCGCCATAGGGATAAATCCTTCCGGTTGAGCCTCTGGGAAGCGGGAACCGCGAAGCGTTCGCGGCACCGGGTTATGATGCTTCCCATGCGGGGTTGAGGCGGGGCGCTTAGCCGAAGCGCGCGAGAGTGGCAAGTAGAACAAGTTCGGAAGATCCCGTTGACACAGGAACGTTAACGGAACATAAAGGGCTCAGAAGCGGGGCATGGAACGCCTTGCGGCGCGAAGTCGTTGGAATCATTGGATTCCGCTGGTTTGCGTGCGGACAGGAGCTGTTTGATGACTGGATTTGCGATCGCCCTGCTGTTCGGCTCTGCCTTTATCGTCTCGATCTGGGCAATGATCGCCACGATCCGCCCGCAGCTGTATCGTTTCGCCGAGTTGCTTCGCCCCGCGTCCAGCCTGCCCGCTTTGCCGGCACGGATCAGCCGGGTTACGGTTCGAGCCGTTGTTCCGGCGCGGTTACCGGCACGGGCGCCGCTGCGCGCAGCTGCGTGATCCGGCGGTAGCTGCGCACGCTGAATGGAATCGAGGCGAGATAAGCCACCGCCAGCAGCGCCAGCGTCGGCCAGGGAGCCGAAACCAGGGCCGCGGCGAGCACCACCAGCACAGCAATCGCCTCGAAGCGCAGGCGCTGCTTGAGCCGGACGGTCGGCGCGAAGGTAGCGATGCTCGAAATCATCAGCACCGCGATGAACGCCGTCCATACCGCGATCACTGCCGGGGTGCGCAACCAGTGATGGACGGTCTCGACCAACAGCACAGGCGTAAGATCGCTCACCGGCGAACGGAGCAGTTCGTCGGTCCAGTTCCACAGGAAGACCGGCGCCAGCGCCAGCATCGCCCCTGCCGGCGCCGGAACGCCGGTGAGGAAGCCCGCCGATTTGTGCGGCTGATGCTCCCGGTCGATCTGCGCGTTGAACCGCGCCAGACGCAGCGCGCAGAACAAGGCGAGCAACAATGCGATCAACCAGCCGAAACGGCCAAGGTCGTTCAGCGACCATAGATACAGAATCAGCGCGGGCGCGACTCCGAAGGAGATCGCGTCGGACAGGCTGTCGAGCTCGGCGCCGAAGCGGCTCTCGGCGCGGACCAGCCGCGCGATCTTGCCGTCGAGCCCGTCGAGCACCGCGGCCGCGAGCACCATTAGCACCGCGGCTTCCCAATTGCCGAGGATCGCGAAGCGGATCGCGGTCAGCCCGGAGCAGAGCGCGAGCGCGGTGACCGTGTTCGGCAGCACCGCACGCAACGGGATCCCGCCTTCGCGGCGCAGTCTGGGAATCGTCCGCCGGCCCACGCGGGGCGGCTTCATTGCGCTACGCCGACCGCGCGCGGCGCTCCCTTGCGCGCCAGGATCGTCTCGCCGGCGATTGCCCGCTGGCCGAGCGCGACTTCGACGCCATAGGATGCGGGTATGAAAACATCGACCCGACTGCCAAACCGAATCAACCCCACCCGCTGGCCGCCGACCACGATGTCGCCGGCCTTGACGAAGCTGACGATGCGCCGCGCGACGAGCCCGGCGATCTGGGTGAAGCCGATCCGCTGACCTTCCTTGTCCTCGACGATGATGTGCTGGCGCTCATTCTCCTCGCTCGCTTTGTCGAAGTCGGCGTTCATGAACTTGCCGGCGATATAGATGACATGGCGAATCGTGCCGGTGATCGGCGTGCGGTTGATGTGCACGTCGAACACGCTCATGAAGACCGACACGCGCAGCATGCTCCCTTCGCCCAGCGCCTGCGGTCCGGTAAGCTCAGGGGGAAGCTGGACGCGTTCGATCATCGTGATCAGTCCGTCGGCGGGCGAAACGATCAGCCCCTCGCCCTGGGGCGTCACCCGAACCGGATCGCGGAAGAACGCCGCGACTCCGAGGGTGAGGAACACCAGCGGCCAGGTGATGAAGTCCCAGACGAACAGGCTGACCAGCGCGATCGCGCCGGCGATCAGCACATATTTGCGGCCTTCGGGGTGGATGTCGGGGAAACGCCACTTCACAGTCGAGGTGCCGACGGAGGGCTTGTCAAGCGATGCCATGCGGCGCGGTGTAGCGGCACATGCCTCCCTTTCCTAGACGTCCGCGCGAGTTTCGCCTGGTGACCAGTCGTCCGGCGCCGCAGACGCCCGTTGCAGATCGGCTTTGCGGGACGCGGCCGGTGGTGTATCTGCGCCGCCAATCGTTCGAGTTCGGCCAGATTGCCAACCTATGGAGCAATCACCGCGCTTGAATGTTCGTTCGTTTTGGCGAAAGCGCGTGCGCCCGATTGCCACGAGAGCTGCAAAGGACCTCAATGCCCGCATCGACCGTCTCCGCAAAGCATCGCCGCGCCAGCATGCGTGCCGCCGGAGTCTCCTCGCCCTGGGTTATGTTCCTCAAGGGCTTCTTCAAGCATCCGGTGATGGTAGGCGCGATCGCCTCTTCGTCGCAGCGACCGGTGCGAGCATGTGCCGCACCAGTC
>JASLBO010000450.1 GCA_030146605.1 Sphingomonas sp.
GCTCGCCCCAACGGCGCGCCGGGCAGCAGCCGCGCCGTCGGGGCGAGCACCGAAAGCCCGCCGACGCCGGAATCGAAGAACAGGATCGGGCGGCGATCGGCCATGCCGGCGCGCATGGCTCGCGCCCGCCGCGCCGTCAACCGCGCGGGCAGGCGGTTGCACCCCGCCGGACATGGCTTATGCTGGCGGCGACAGGGGGTCAATTTGCCAACCGAAATCGTCTGGATGCCTGCCGCCGCTGCGATCCTGCTGGGCTATCTGCTCGGTTCGATCCCGTTCGGCGTATTGCTCACCCGCATGGCCGGGGCAGGCGACCTGCGCCAGATCGGCTCGGGCAATATCGGCGCCACCAATGTGCTGCGCACCGGCCGCAAGGGCCTCGCCGCGGCGACGTTGCTGCTCGATCTGGCAAAGGGCGCGGCGGCGGTGCTGCTCGCCGGCTGGCTGCTGCCGGGAACCGAAGTGCTCGCCGGAATGGGGGCCTTTCTCGGCCATTGCTACCCGGCGTGGCTGCGCTTCCGCGGCGGCAAGGGGGTGGCGACCTTGATGGGCATCGTCATCGCGCTGCACTGGCCTTCGGGGCTCGTCTACGCCGTGGTGTGGCTCGGGCTGCTTGCGGCGCTGCGCATCTCGTCGCTCGCCGGGATCGGCGCGGCGATCAGCGCCCCGGTCAGCGCCGCTTTCTGGGGCCGGATCGACCTTGTCCTGCTGCTGCTCGCGCTGGCCTTGATCGTGCTGTGGAAGCATCGCGAGAATGTCGATCGCCTGCTCAGCGGCACCGAGCCGCGTATCGGCAGAAAGCATGGCTGACCCGCGCGAGGCACGGCTGCGGCTGCTGCGCTCGGCGAATATCGGTCCCGTGACCTATCGGCATCTGATCGCCCGCTTCGGCACCCCTGCCGCGGCGCTCGAGGCGTTGCCGATGCTCGCGGCGCGCGGCGGGGGGCGCGCACCGGCGATCGCCGATCTGGGCACGATCCGGCGCGAAATCGCGCAGGTCGAAAAACTCGGCGCGCGCCACCTGTTTCTCACCGACACCGATTACCCACTTTTGCTCGCCGAACTGGAGAGCGCACCCCCGGCGCTGATCGTGCGCGGGGCGATCGAGCTCACCAAGCGTACCTGTGTCGCGATGGTGGGCGCGCGCAATGCCTCGGCGGCGGCATGCCGCTTCGCCCGCCAGCTGGCGCTCGGGCTTGCCGATCAAGGCGTGACGGTGGTCTCGGGCCTTGCCCGCGGCGTCGATACCGCGGCGCATGTCGGGTCACTCGCGGGCGGCACCGTGGGAGTGATCGCCAGCGGAATCGACATCGCCTTCCCACCGGAGAATGCCGAGCTCCAGGAGCGGGTTGCCCGCGAAGGCCTGCTGATCGCCGAACAGCCGCCGGGCACCGAGCCGCTTGCCCGCTTCTTCCCTTCGCGCAACCGGATCATCGCCGCCCTCGCGACGGGGACCGTGGTAGTCGAGGCGGCGCCCAGATCGGGGTCGTTGATCACTGCACGCATCGCCGCCGAAGCCGGGCGCGAAGTGATGGCGGTGCCCGGCTCGCCGCTCGATCCGCGCGCGCAGGGCTGCAACCTGCTGATCCGCGAGGGCGCGACCTTGGTCCAGTCGGTGGAGGATATCCTTGAGGCGATCCGCCCGATCGACGCGCGGGCGGTGCGTTCGCCTGCCAGCCGCTTCGACGGCCCAGCGCCCTCGGATGCCAGCGACACCGATCGGCGACAGGTGGCAGGTCTGCTTGGCCCGGTGCCTGTGCTGGTAGACGAGCTCGTCCGCCAGGCCGCGCTTAGCCCGGCAATCGTCCAGACGGTGCTGCTCGAGCTCGAACTGGCCGGACGGCTGGAGCGCCATGCCGGTGGCAGAGTAAGCCTCATTTGCTAGTCGCTGCGAGCCTCAGCGACCATTCGGGCGATACTCGACTCGCGCCGAGCCATCGGCCCAGACCGGCAGATACAGCCCTTGGCCTCCTGCCTGCAGCACCCCGGTGCGAACGTCGCCGATATCCGCGCGGATGACGAAATCGCCCGTCCTTTTCTCGACGATCGCGCGCTCGACCTTGCCGAGCAGCTTCTGGAAGTCGCGCTCGAAATTCTGGGTGAGCGATTGCGCGACGACGGTCGCAACCGCGGGATTGCGGACGAGCTGGACGAGAATGTCGCCGCCCACGCCGTCGGTGTTGCCGTTCACCGCCAGCCCCGCGAACGCGACGCGCTGCGAATTGGGCGCATTGACCGGCTTCGCGGTGATCCAGACGATCCCGTGCGTCTCCTCCCGGCTTCCCTCCGGCCGTGCCCTGAGCGTGAGGCCGACGGCGATACGCCCGCCGCTGGTGCCATAGCCGACGACCTTCTCGAACCGCGCCACCACGGGCCCGATCCCCGGCAGGTCGAAAGGCCGCTGCGATCGCTTGGTCAGCGCCTTCAGGATCACCGGCTCAAGCTGGGCGTAATCGGCGATCACCGGAACGAAGAAGCGCAACTGCGCACCGCTAGCTGCGCGCGTGAGCGGCGGCAGCGGGATCGGCGCCGGGTCCTGCGGGCGGGGGCCGACGAACGTCTCGGTCAGTGCCGCCATCCCCAGCTTGAGCCGCAATTTGCCGCCCGACAGGCTGTATCCACCATAGCTCAGCCGCTGCGGGGTGATCCGCATCCACACCGGCGGATTGTCCTTGTTGAGCTCCAGCGAGGTGAAGCTCTGGCGCCACGCATCGGCGACCTTGGCGCGGATGTTGAGCCTGGCGATTTCTGTCGGCAGCGTGCGCTCCAGCTCGGCGACGATCGGCCGGAGCCTCTCGTCGGCCTTGTCGGTGAAGGTGATTCGCTTGCCCAGCAGATCGATCCCGGGAGGGTCGGTCCAGTCGTAAGCGAGCTGCACCTTCGCCGTCGCGCGCCAATCCTCATGCAGCGTCAGCCGGACGCGGGCGTGGACCATCGCCGAGCCCGTTGCGGTTTCGCCCTTCAGCACGCCGCCCACGTCGCGCGCGGCGATCGTCGCGCGGATCGGAATGTCGGCGATGATGTCCTCGCCTTGCCCGCGCAGCCGGATCGGCGCGCGCGTGACGGTGCCGGTGACGGTGCAGCCCAGCGCCGGTGTGACCTTGAGGCTCTTCTTGAATAGCCGCACGCGCGCCGGGGGGACGCATTCATCGAGATGCTTGTCGATCGACCAGAGCGTGCGCGGGATCGCCCGCTCCAGCGCCTGCGACAGCACCGAAGTGTTGACGTCGAGCGGAACCGCGATCGCCGAGACATGGCGGGGCGCCTCGATCGGATCGGTCACGCGCGGCGGCGGCTGGACCGCGGTGTCGCGCGCGAAAATCATCAGGGCGATCACGCCCGCGGCAAGCAGCGCCGCGAGCACGAGAAGGATGATCCAGATGCGCCGGCGGCGGGGTGCAGGGGACGGCAGCGATTGCGGGTTGGTCAATGCGGCCTCCATGCTGCGCGCTGGATACGTCCGGCGATCCGTGCGGTTCCGCAACGACTCGGCTTGACGCCGCCTCCAACCGGTCCCCACCTTACACGCGTACACGTGAGGATAGCTTAACCCCCATGCAGCTCGTCATCGTCGAATCGCCCGCCAAGGCGAAGACCATCGAAAAATATCTGGGTTCGGATTACCGCGTCCTCGCTTCCTACGGCCATGTCCGCGACCTGCCGCCGCGCGACGGATCGGTGAACCCCGAAGACGGGTTCGCGATGGAGTGGGAGACCTATGCAGACAAGTCGAAGCAATTGAAGGCGATCTCCGATCTCGCCAAGACTGCCGACCGGCTGATCCTCGCGACCGATCCCGATCGCGAAGGCGAGGCGATCAGCTGGCACGTCCAGGAAGTGCTGCGCATCAAGAAGGCGCTTCCCAAGGAAGTCGAGCGAGTCACCTTCAATGCGATCACCAAGCCGGCGATCCTCGCCGCGATGAAGGCGCCGCGCGAGCTCGATACCGATCTGATCGACGCCTATCGCGCCCGCCGCGCGCTCGATTATCTGGTCGGCTTCACGCTCTCCCCGGTATTGTGGCGCAAGCTGCCCGGCGCCAAGTCGGCCGGTCGCGTCCAGTCGGTCGCGTTGCGCATCATCGTCGATCGCGAGCGCGAGATCGAAAGCTTCCGCCCGCAGGAATATTGGTCGGTCACGGCCGATATGGAGCAGGACGGCACGCCGTTCGTGGCACGGCTGGTCAAATATAAGGGCGACAAGATCGATCGCCTGACGATCGGCGAGCAAGGCACTGCGCTCGCCGCGAAGAAGGCAGTCGAGGAGGGGCGCTTCTCGGTCTCCTCGGTCGAGACCAAGCCGGCGACGCGGAACCCGCCGCCGCCTTTCACTACGTCGACGCTCCAGCAGGAAGCGGCGCGCAAGCTCGGCTTCTCGGCGAGCCACACCATGCGGATCGCGCAGGGCCTCTACGAGGACGGCGCGATCACCTATATGCGTACCGACGGCGTCCAGATGGACCCGGATGCGATCCAGGAGGCGCGCAGGGCAGTCGCGACGCGTTATGACGGGTCGTATGTGCCCGACAAGCCGCGCATCTACACCACCAAGGCCAAGAACGCGCAGGAAGCGCATGAGGCGATCCGTCCGACCGACTTTTCGAAGGACAAGGCCGGGAGCGGCGATCATGGCCGGCTGTACGATCTGATCTGGAAGCGCGCGCTGGCCAGCCAGATGGCGTCGGCGCGGATGGAGCGCACCACGATCGATCTCGAGGACGGCAGCGGCCAGCATGGCTTGCGCGCCACTGGCCAGGTCGTGCTCTTCGCCGGCTATCTCGCGCTCTACGAAGAGGGCCGCGACGATGAGGGCGACGAGGACAGCCGCCGCCTGCCGCGCATGTCCGCGGGGGACGCGCCGGCCAAGAAGGCAGTCAATGCCGAGCAGCATTTCACCCAGCCGCCGGCGCGCTTTTCCGAAGCTTCGCTGGTCAAGCGGCTCGAAGAGTTGGGCATCGGCCGGCCGTCGACCTATGCCTCGATCATCCAGACCCTCAAGGACCGCGCTTATGTGCGGATCGAGAAGAACCGCTTCTTCGCCGAGGAGAGCGGGCGGCTGGTGACGGCGTTCCTCGAACGCTTCTTCGAGAAATATGTCGGCTATGATTTCACTGCCGAGCTCGAGGAAGAGCTGGACGACGTGTCGGGTGGCCGCGCCGAATGGCAGGCGGTGCTCGCCGAGTTCTGGAAGGACTTCAAGCCGCGCACCACCGAAGTGATGGAGCAGAAGCCGAGCGAGGTTACCGCTGCGCTCGACCTGTTCCTCGAACCCTATCTGTTTCCCGCCAAGGCCGATGGCGGCGATCCGCGGCTCTGCCCGAATTGCGGCAATGGCCGGCTGGCGCTGCGCGGCGGCAAGTTCGGCGCGTTCGTCGCGTGCTCGAACTATCCTGAATGCAAGTTCACCCGCCGCTTCGGCGAGCCGGGCGGCGAGGGAGCCGAATCGACCGGGCCCGAAGTGCTGGGGGTGGATCCCGACACCGGGCTCAACGTCGAGCGCAAATCGGGGCGTTTCGGACCTTACATCCAGCTCGGCGACGGCAAGGAGGCGGCGCGCGCCTCGATCCCCAAGGACATCAATCTCGATCTCGAATGGGCACTCAAGCTGCTCAAACTGCCGCGCACGGTCGGCAATCATCCGGAGAGCGGCAATCCGATCACCGCCTCGATCGGCCGCTATGGGCCGTATCTGGCGCATGACGGCAAATATGCCCGGCTCCAGTCGACCGCCGAGGTGTTCGAGACGGGGATGAACGCCGCGGTGGTCAAGCTCGCCGAAGCGGCGGCGAATGGCGGCCGCCCGGCGCGCGGCACCGCGCGGGAGCCGCTCAAGGTTCTGGGCAAGCATCCGCGTAGCGAGGCCGAGATCAAGCTGATGGAGGGGCGCTACGGCGCCTATGTCACCGATGGCGAGACCAATGCGACCTTGCCAAAGTCGATCGACAAGGACCAGCTGACGCTGGAGGAAGCCGCCCAGCTGATCGACGCGCGTGCCGCCGCGGGACCGCCCAAGGGCAAGGGCAAGAAGAAGGCCGCACCGAAAAAGGCGGCGGTGAAGAAGCCGGCTGCCAAAGCGCCGGCAAAGAACGCTGCGGCCAAGAAGCCGGCGGCGAAAAAAGAATAGCCGTCATCCCGGCAAACCCGGGATCTCAGGCGAAGGCGTGATGCGGCACGAGATCCCGGCCTTCGCCGGGATGACGAGCTATGCTCAGGCCGCGCGCATCTCCAGCCCGCGCAGCCACGCCCGCGCGGCCTTCTGCGCGTTGGTGATCTCGCGCGCGGTCATGTCCTCGGAAATCTCGGCGCGGCACTCGGCGGCGCGGTCGCTGCCCGAGACGGCGGCGATGTTGAACCATTTATGCGCTTCGACCAGATCGACGTCGACGCCTTCGGCACCGCTCGAATAGACGATGCCCAGATCGAAACATGCCTTCGAGTCGCCGCGGGCTGCGTCGCTCAACCGGCTCTCGATCAGGAAACGCGCGCTCTTGATGCTGTTGGCCATTGCCGCTCATCCAATTGCTGATCCCTATGTTGCAAGGATTGGCAGGTAAGCGGGAAACAAAAGGTTAATGGGGTTAACCGTATTCACTCGTAGTCACGGGAATATTGTCGATCAGCCGGGTGCCGCCGATCCGCGCCGCGGCGAGCAGCCGCATCGCCCGGCCCTCGATCGGGTCGCCAAGCGTCTCAGCATCGGCCAACGTGACATAATCGATCTCGAAGCCCGCGGCGGTGAGCGTCTCGCGCGCCTGCGCCAGCGCCGCTTCCGCGTCGCCGCCTTTTGCGATCACGCGCTCGGCAAGCCCCAGCGCACGCGGCAGCGCCACTGCCTGCGCCCGGTCCTCGGGAGTCAGATAGGCGTTGCGCGACGAGAGCGCGAGGCCGTCATCCTCGCGCTGCGTCAGCACTCCCTGGATCTCAATGTCGAGATCGAGGTCCGTCACCAGTCGGCGGATCACCGCAAGTTGCTGCCAGTCCTTCTCGCCGAACAATGCGACATCGGGGCGGACCTGGTTGAACAGCTTCGCCACCACCGTCGCGACGCCATCGAAATGGCCGGGGCGGTGCGCGCCATCGAGCACTTCGCTCACACCGCTGACCGAGAGGTTGCTGGCAAAGCCCTGAGGATACATCACCTCGACCGGCGGCAGCCACAGCAAGTCGACATTCGCCGCGGCGAGCATCCGCGAATCCGCCAGCTCCTTGCGCGGATATTGGGCAAGGTCCTCGTTCGGGCCGAACTGTTTAGGATTGACGAAGATCGACACCACCACGCGCTGCGCCGCGCGCTTCGCCGCCTCGACCAGCGCCAGGTGCCCCTCGTGCAGCGCGCCCATCGTCGGCACCAGCGCGACGCGCTCGCCCGCCGCGCGCCAAATGGCGACGGCGCCGCGAAGGGCATCGAGCTGACGGACGGTTTGCACGCTTGACCACTTTCGATAAGACAGGAGCGCGGCCTTCTATGGGGCGCGGGCGGCTGGATCAATAAAGGAAGTTGTGCGATTGACCGACGGAGCTAAGCGCTTGCACGTGCTCGTTTTTGCTAATGAAAAGGGCGGCACCGGCAAGTCCACCACGGCGGTCCACGCGGCGATCGCGCTCGCGACGAAGGGCGCGCGGGTGGCGTGCTTCGACCTGGATCATCGCCAGCGCACGATGGGCCGTTACCTCGACAACCGTCGCGCCACGATCAAGCGGATGGGCCGCGAGCTGCCGACCCCGGAATATGAAACGCATGACGGCGAGAGCATGGATTTCTTCTCCGACGCGCTCGAACGGCTTGGTTCGCGTGCCGATTTCCTCGTGATCGACACACCCGGCCGCGACGACAAGTTCGCCCGCATCGCCGTGACCAACGCCGATACGCTCGTCACGCCGATGAACGACAGCTTCGTCGATTTCGACCTGATCGGCCATGTCGACCCCGATACCTACAAGGTCACGCGGCCGAGCTTCTATTCCGAGCTGATCTGGGAATCGCGCAAGCGCCGCGCCAAGGCCGACGGCGAGACGATCGACTGGGTCGTGCTGCGCAACCGCATGCAGCACATCGAGGCGCGCAACATGCGCCGCGTCTCGGAGGCGATCGACCAGCTTTCCAAACGCGTCGGCTTCCGCGTGATCTCGGGACTGTCCGAGCGCGTCATCTATCGCGAACTGTTCCCGCAGGGGCTGACGATGCTCGACAGCCGGGAGTTCGGCGAAATGGGCCTGAGCCACGTCGCCGCGCGGCAGGAACTGCGCGAGATGATGGCCGGCCTCGCGCTCCCCGAAGTCGCCATGCCGCTGTTCGCCTGATGACCAAGGCGATCCTCGCTGCGTTGATCATCGGCGCGATCTGGTATTTGTTCTTCAAGCCGCGGCCCAAGCCACGCGCGCCCAGGATGCCGCAGGATGAAGCCCGGGCGATCCTCGGCGTCGGCGCCGAGGCCGACGAGCAGGCGATCCGCAGCGCACACCGGCGGCTGGTCAGCGCGGTCCATCCCGACAAGGGCGGATCCGAGGAGCTGACCCGGCGGATCAACGCCGCGCGCGACACGTTGCTTCGCCGTAGCGCATAGCCCACACGGGCCGCCGCATCGCCCTTGTTACGCATGCGCAATTGAACTTTCGCCCCGCTCGCGATTTGGGG
>JASLBO010000464.1 GCA_030146605.1 Sphingomonas sp.
AGCGGGGCCTTGACCGCCTCGCAATCGTCGAATCGCGTGAATTGATAGAGCGCGGCTACGTGAAATGGCAAAGCGGGTTCGGACACGGGATTCCAGTGGGGTTACGACTAGAGACTCGCGTGCGATATCCCACATAAGGCCTCGGCCGTCATCCCCGCGAACGCCGGGATCACGTGCGGCTCCTGCCCCGCACATGGCCTGCGGCCCCGGCTTTCGCCGGGATGACGGCGAGAATCGATCATGCCGCGAGGCGCATCTGGTCCTTCGAAAGCAGTGCCAGCAGCGAGATCCTGTTGAAGAACCACATCTGGTCGAGACGCAGCCCGCTATATTTCCGGATCGTGTTGGCGAAGGTGTAGGGCGTGTACCAGGCGTTGTGATCGGGGTGGACGACCTCGACGAAGGTGGCGCTGTCCGCCAGATAGTCGAAGTGCCGGCCGCGGCACTGGAACGCATCCGGCACCGAGATCAGGAATGCGCCGGCGTCGATCGCCTCGAGCTGGGCGAGGAAATCCGAGACGTTGGGGACATGCTCCATCACCTCGGGCACGAGCACCAGATCGTAAGTGTCCGTGACCTGATCGAGGCTTGAGAACAGGCGGCCCTTCACATGCGGCGCCAGCTGGTCGAGCGCCTCGGTATGCGGATCGACCCCGTCGAGCTGCGCGCAGACCTGCTCCAGCGCGAGATGGAGCGACGTCTTCAGATTGGTGATCGGCCAGTCGGCGCAGCCAACATGGAGCACGCGCTTGCCTTCGCTGAAATTGCCCAGAACCGCGCCGCGGCCAAGCCCCTCGAGTTCGTTGCTGACCTGCACGCGCTGGACGAAATAGGGGGCATTGCGCGCTTCGAGCACCGACACGCCGGGCGCAGGCGCGGCGGCCGGCGCCGGCACCGCGCGCTTGTGGATCTCGTCATAGGCGCGCAGCGTCGATCCCCAGAGCTGGTCGGCATAGACCGGGTCGCTGCCTTGATAGGCCATGCCAGTGAAATGCCGCGGAATGAAATAATGGCTCGGATAGATGCGCAGCTGCGAATAGCCGTATTTGCGATAGCTGTCGGTAAGCCGCTGCGGCCCGACGGTCTTCCACGCCCTGGCATGGGTGACGCTGGGTTCGTCATGAATGTCGCGGATGATCTGCTCGACCAGCGCATTGCCCGCCTCGCAGCCGAAATAGCCCGCAGCGATCAGCCCGGGCCGGGCGATCTCGCTCTCCCAGCAGGCGAATGCCTCGCAATCGAGCAGATGATCGTCGAGCGGACGCAGCGCGATGCTGTCGGCATCGACCACCACCCCGCCCTTGGCGTGGAGAATCTCCCAGCGCATCATGTCGGCGACGCCGTTGAGCTCTACCCCGTACATCGCGTCCATGTGATCGCGGTTGAACCAGTCCTGTTCCGCCAGATCCTGATTGCCCCAGAGCAGGAATTCCCAATCGGGATTGAGCGCGCGCCATGTGTCCATGCAGTTGGTCGGGCATTTGCTTTCGTCGCCCACCCAGATGAAATGCATCAGCTTCGGGATCATCGTCGCGTTCCTCACGGTGCGGCGGCGAAGCTATGGTGCTTTGGTTAACACTATGTTTGCCTTGTTCGCCGATGTTTCATGGGCGTTCCAACAATCCGGGCCCGTCCTTTGCCGCACAAAGCCGTCCTCGCCGCCGTGCTGATCGTCCGCGACGAGGCGCGCTGCGTCGCGCGCTGCCTCGACAGCATCCGCCCGCATGTCGACAGGATGGTCGTACTCGACACCGGCTCGACCGACGGCACGCCACTGCTCGCGGCACAATCCGGCGCCGAAGTGCATCACATGCCTTGGCCGAACGACTTCTCGGCGGCCCGCAACCATGCGCTCGAACGCGCCGATGCCGACTGGAACCTCGTGCTCGATGCCGACGAGTGGATCGTCTCGGGCGGGGAGCAGCTGCGCCGCTGGTGCCGCACTCCGCGGCTCGGCCAGCTCTGTGTGCACAGCGGGATGGAAGGCGCCGCCGGTGCCGAGCGCCGCAACTGGCTCCCCCGCCTGCTGCCGCGCGGCGTCCGCTATCAGGGCCGTGTCCACGAACAGCCGGTATCGCCGCTGCCGCGCGCACGGATCGAACTCCATGTCGGCCATGACGGCTATCTCGCCGGCCAGCTGACCCGCAAGCGCGGCCGCAACGCCCCGCTGTTGCGCCGCGATCTTCAGGACCGCCCGGGCGATCCCTATCTGCTCTACCAGCTCGCCAAGGATGCCGAGATCCATGGCGATCTCGCAACGGCATGCACGCACTACGCCGCGGCGCTTCGGGTCACTCCGCCTGATGCCAATTGGCGCCACGCGCTGGTCGTCCGCCAACTATATTGCCTGGGCAAGACCGATCAGGCCGATGCCGCGCTGGCGTTGGCCGACGCCGAGATGGCACGGTATCCGCAATCTCCGGACCTGTTCTTCGTCGTCGGCAACCTCCTCCACGACCGCGCGCAGACGGATGCGGCACAGGCGCTCGACCAGTGGCTCCCGCTCGCGATCGGGGCGTGGGAACGCTGCCTCGCCATCGGCGAGCGCCCCGATCTGGAGGGCAGCATGCACGGCTGCGGCAGCCATCTCGCCCGCCACAATCTCGAAGCTGCGCAGGCGCGGATACGGGTGCTTGGCATGCAGGCGGAGCTGGCGCGGCTGGTGGCTTGACCTGATTTCCCTCTCCCCTTGTGGGAGAGGGAGGGAGCCGACGAAATCGGCGGAAGGGTGAGGGGGAGTGAGACTCAGTCCCCCTCACCCTTCCCACTCGCTTCGCGAGCGGGCCCCTTCCCTCTCCCACAAGGGGAGAGGGACGAAGAGTTCACCCCGCGCCGTGCCCTGCGAGTGCGGCGAGCAGCAGCAGCGCCACGATATTGGTGATCTTGATCATCGGATTGACCGCGGGGCCCGCAGTATCCTTGTACGGATCGCCGACGGTGTCGCCGGTCACCGCGGCCTTGTGCGCCTCGGATCCCTTGCCGCCGTGATTGCCGTCCTCGATATATTTCTTGGCATTGTCCCACGCGCCGCCGCCGCTGGTCATCGAGATCGCGACGAACAGGCCGGAGACGATCACGCCGAGCAGCATCGCGCCCAAAGCCGCGAAGCCCTCATGCTGCCCCGCCACCGCGGTGATCAGGAAATACACTGCGATCGGGCTGAGCACCGGCAGCAGCGACGGAATGATCATTTCCTTGATCGCCGCCCGCGTGACGATGTCGACCGTCCGGCCGTAATTCGGACGGCTGGTCCCTTCCATGATGCCCGGATTCTCGCGGAACTGATCGCGCACGTCCTGCACCACCGATCCCGCCGCGCGACCGACCGCGGTCATCCCGAATGCGCCGAACAGATAGGGCAGGAGCGCACCGAGCAGCAGCCCGACGATGACGTACGGATTGCTCAGCGAGAAATCGACATCGACGTCCGGGAAGAACTCGTGGAGGTCGGTGGTGTACGCCCCGAACAATACGAGCGCCGCGAGCGCCGCCGAGCCGATCGCATAGCCCTTGGTGACGGCCTTGGTAGTGTTGCCCACCGCGTCGAGCGCGTCGGTCTTGTGGCGCACTTCGTCGTCGAGCCCGGCCATCTCGGCGATGCCGCCGGCATTGTCGGTCACCGGACCGTAGGCGTCGAGCGCCACGACCATCCCCGCCAGCGCCAGCAGCGAAGTCGCCGCGAACGCCACGCCGATCACCCCGGC
>JASLBO010000481.1 GCA_030146605.1 Sphingomonas sp.
CAGAGGCAGCAGGTCACCTTCATTCTTGAGCAACACGATCGACTTGCGCCCCGCCTCGCGCGACAATGCCAGCGCAGGCCTGGTCCGCGAGCGCGCCTTTTCGCGCTTGAGGTCGATGCGGCGGAAGGGATCGTCGAACAGCCCCAGCGCGGCCTTGATCGCAAGGACCTTGCGCACCGATTCATCGACGCGGGCAACCGGCACCTCGCCCGCCTCGACCAGCTCGGGCAAATGCTTGCGGTAGAATCCGCTGGTCATGCTCATGTCGACCCCGGCGAGGAAAGCGAGCTTGGCCGCCTCGCGCGAATCCTTTGCAAAGCCGTGGTCGATCATCTCCATGTCGCCGGTATAATCGGAGACGACGAAGCCCTCGAAGCCCCATTCGCCGCGCAATACCCCGCGCATCAGCCACTCGTTACCCGTGGCGGGAATGCCCGACAATTCGTTGAACGACGCCATGAAGGTCATCACGCCCTGGTCGAGCGCCGACTTGAACGGCGGCAGATAGACTTCGCGCAGCGTCCGCTCCGAAATGTCGACGGTGTTGTAATCGAGCCCCGCCTCGGCCGCGCCATAAGCGGCGAAATGCTTGGCGCAGGCCATCATCGCGTCGGCCGCCTTGAGGTTCTTGCCCTGGAAGCCGCGGACGCGCGCCGCCGCCATCAGATTGCCGAGATGCACGTCCTCGCCGGCACCCTCCATCGTGCGGCCCCAGCGCTGGTCGCGGGCGATGTCGACCATCGGCGCGAAGGTCCAGTCGATCCCCGCCGCCGCGGCTTCATACGACGCCATCCGCGCGGTGCGCTCGGCGAGATCGGGCTCGAAGCTCGCCGCCTCGCCCACCGGGACCGGAAAGATCGTGCGGTGGCCGTGGATCACGTCGGCGGCGAACAGCAACGGGATCTTGAGCCGCGCTTCCTTCACTGCGACATTCTGCATCCGGCGCGCCATCTCGGCACCATTGCCGTTGAACACACCGGCGAGCTGCATCTGGCGGACTTCCTCGAGCTGCTGCTCGAAGCCCGGGCCGTTGCCCGAGGGATTGAGCGCCGTCGCGACGCCCCCGGCCCACGCCGCGGGCATGATCGTGAGCTGGCCGGCCTTTTCGGCGAGCGTCATCCTGGCGATCAGCCCGTCGACAAAGCCGGGAACCGGCAGCCGCGCCGCCGCCTGGAACAATGCACGTGCCGGGCTGGAGACCCAAGCCGCGACCGCGCCTGCACCCAGCAGCGCCGCGCGTCGCGAAATCCTGGTGTCGAGCATTGCCATTCTCTCCCTGAAGCACGCGTCTGCGCGAACGCGACTTTAATGTATTGCAACCGTCCGTAACCGGTTACATACCGCCGGCAAGGCGAGGATTGCAATCGCCCTCGCGGTCTGAAACGTAGGAAACATGCGCGGGACCGGGAGCAGGAGAAAAATGGGAGAGGCCACCATCCGCGATGTCGCACGCCGCGCCGAGGTTTCGGTCGCATCGGTGTCGCGCGCGCTCAACGGCCTCAACAATGTCCGCGGCGAAACGCGCGAGCGAATCATCGCCGCCGCCACCGAACTCGGCTATGTCCCGCATGCCGGCGCGCGCAGCCTGAGCCTCGCCCGCGCGCACGCGATCGGCGTCGTCCTCCCCGATCTGCACGGCGAATTCTTCTCCGAATGCGTGCGCGGCATGGACCGCGAGGCGAGCCGGCGCGGCTATCTGCTGCTGCTCTCCAACATGCACGACGACAGCGAGCAGGCCGCGGTGGCGCTGCGCGCGATGCGCGGCCGCGTCGACGGGCTGTTGGTGATGGCGCCGCATATCCCGCCGGAGGCGCTCGAGCGCGCGCTGCCCAAGGCCCTGCCCGCGGTGCTGATCAATGCGCCGGGCGAGATCGCTTCGCGCCCTGCCCTGCGGCTCGACAACCGCGCCGGCGCCCGGGCGATGGTCGAGCATCTGCTCGCGAACGGCTATCGCCATATCGTCCACATCGCCGGCCCGGAGAGCAATGTCGACGCGCAGGAGCGCGCAGAGGGCTTCCGAGACGCGCTCGCCGAAATGGCCCCCGACATGCCGGTGCGGATCATCGCCGGCGATTTCAACGAGGAAGCGGGCGAGGCGGCGGCGCGGCAGATCCTGGCGACCGACCAGCCCTGCGACGCGGTGTTCGCCGCCAACGACATGATGGCGATCGGCTGTCTCCACACGCTGCGCCAGGCGGGCAAGCGCGTGCCCGAGGACCTGGCGGTCGCCGGCTTCGACGATGTCCCGCTCGCCCGCTATCTCGCGCTGACCACGATCCAGGTGCGCATCGCCGAGATCGGCGCACGCGCGGTCTCACGGCTGGTCGACATGCTCGAAGGCAAGGGCCCCGGGGCGCCGGTCGAACTGCACAGGCCCGAATTGATCGCGCGCGCCACCACCGCCGCACGGCCGGGCGGCACCGATGACTGACCACCCACTTCGCACGAGCTCGACCGCGCACGCTGCGGCCCGCTTTTCCCGTGGCTGCAATGTAACCGGTTTCACTTCCCCCCTCCCGGGAGGCGGCGTGTCGTGCGCCGCCTCCCGCCTTTTTGGGGTATAAGGACTGACATGATCGATCGACGCGACCTGCTTTCCCGTTCGTCTTTGCTCGCGGCGGCGGCCGCCCTCCCCGCCTGCACGCCCGCGGCGCGGCCGGGCGACGGCGTTCCCGCGGGCAACGCGCTTCCCGCATTTTACGAGGATATCGAGGAGCGCACCTTCCGCTGGTTCTGGGACACTGTGAACCGCAGCAACGGCCTCGTCCCCGATCGCTGGCCGACGCGCAGCTTCTGCTCGATCGCCTCGGTGGGGTTCGGGCTGACCGCGTATCCGATTGGCGTCGAGCGCGGCTGGTGCAGCCGTGCCGAGGCGCGCGACCTGACACTGACCACGCTGAACTTCTTCTGGAACGCGCCGCAGGGCCCCGAGCCGGGCGGCAAGGCCGGGCACAAGGGCTTCTTCTACCATTTCCTCGACATGGAAACCGGGCACCGCTTCCGCGACGTCGAACTCTCCAGCGTCGACACGACGATCCTGCTGATGGGAATGCTGTTCGCCGGGCGCTATTATGACGGCGATCACCCTGCCGAAGCCGAAATCCGCCGCCTCGCCCAGGC
>JASLBO010000491.1 GCA_030146605.1 Sphingomonas sp.
CGCTGAACGAAGTGACCAGGCCACCCGCGACAGACAGGTGCGCGAAGTTCACCTCGCTATCGGGGCGACGCTCGACGAGCTGGCACAAAGCCAGGCCGGCGTGGCGATCTGGGACCCGGCGGTGGCGGAAGTCGGCAAGCAGACGCCCGATCTGGACTGGCTCGATCAGAATGTAGGCACGTGGCTGAACTATGTCTTCAACCACGAGCTCGACCTGATCATCGACGGCAGGAATCGCCCGGTTTACGCGATGGAAAAAGGGGTTCGGGCGAAGCCCGAAACGTTTGCGCGCATGGAAGCCGACCTGCGCCCGCTGGTCGATACTGTGCGAGGTACAAGTGCACGTCCCGCCAATCCGCATGAACGCCTTCCCAACCAGCGGCCGCACCCGGATAGCACCGTGCGAACATCGCCCACCGCGGTGCACGCTACCGATCTGATCGAAATCCGCGGAAAGGCCGCGGTTGCAAGCGTCATGCGCATGGTGCCGGATTCCTACAAATCCAGGGCGGCAGCCGGGTCTGAACCGCTGCTCATCAGCATTCGATATCTGAATTCGAGTCTCATGCGTGATCTGCAACGTGTGCGTGGCATCGCCGGCGCGCGTGTTACCAGGGCACCGGTCGACGGTGCCTCCGGCGAATACAGCGTGCCGCTTTCCTCCTTCCGGGGCCAGCGCATCGGATTTTTCACGTGGCGCCCTGAAATGCCCGGCAGGGCCATTCTCGAATCGGTACTGCTCAAGGCTGGAGGCGCGCTCGTCGCGCTGCTCGCGCTGCTCGCGGCCCTGATCGCGAGTATTGGAAGACTGATGTCGAGGGATGCCAGATCGATCGCCGTGCTCGAGGAAGCGCGCCTCGAACTCCAGGCAAAGGAGGCACAAGCCCAATATCTGGCAAACCATGATCCGCTCACGGCGCTTCCAAACCGGGCTGCGTTCAGCAAGTTCGTCGATGAGGCCATTGCTGGGCTGGGAGCAGGGCGGCTCCTAGGTGTGATGCTGATCGACCTCGACCGCTTCAAGAACGTCAATGACACTCTCGGCCACCTCGCGGGTGACAGGTTGATCCAGACGGTCGCCGCGCGGCTTGTCCAGCGGATTGGCGGCAACAATGTTGTGGCGCGTCTCGGGGGCGACGAGTTCGGCATCTGCCTCCCAGATTGCGGGGATACGAAGCAACTGGCCAAGGTCGCGGAACTGGCCCTCGCCGGATTACGCGAGCCTTTCGACATTATGGGATCGCTGGTGAACGTGGGCGGTAGCATCGGCATCGCAGTTTGTCCGGCCCAAGGGACCGACAGGACCGAGCTGCTTCGCAAGGCCGACATCGCCATGTACCGGGCCAAGGAAGCGGGGCGCGACGACTACCGCTTCTTCAGCCCAGAGATGGACGAGAGCATCGCAAACCGGCGTGTCATCGAAGACGATCTGAGAGCAGCACTTCGGTCCGGTGACCAACTGTTCGTGGCTTATCAGCCCAAGCTCGATGCTTCCGGCGCGCGGATAATCGGGCTCGAGGCGCTGGTGAGGTGGCTGCATCCTGGCCGTGGGGAGCTGGCGCCAGACGCGTTCATCCCGGTGGCTGAAGAGTGCGGGCTCATCGATCGGGTCGGGGAGTGGGTGCTCGGCGAAGCATGCCGGGTGGCGCGGCAATGGCCGGGTCTGTCGGTAGCCGTGAACATCTCACCGGTTCAGTTCCGATCAGCGGGTGTGGCAAAATCCATCCGGTCGATCGTGCGTGATGCCGGTGTCGACCCGCGCCAGATCGAGCTGGAGGTGACGGAAAGGGTACTTCTCGAGGACGACAGTCTGGTAAAAGCCGCGCTCGGGGAGCTGCGTTCGGCTGGCTTCCGCATCGCGCTTGACGATTTCGGAACGGGTTATTCAAGCCTGAGCTACCTGAAGAAGTTCAAGGTCGATAGCATCAAGATCGACAAAAGCTTCGTGAAGCGGCTGGGCCATGATCCCGAGGCGATTGCCATTGTTCAGGCGGTGATAGCTCTCGGGCACGCGATGGCACTTTCCGTCACCGCAGAGGGGGTCGAGACCGAAGAACAGGGCTGCCTGCTGCAGGTCGCAGGTTGCAACGAGCTTCAAGGCTTTCTGTTCTCAAAGGCGTTGATCGAGAGCGAACTGAATGCGCTGTTGGGTCACGTGTTCGTCCCTCTGGTAGCCGGGCGGGCCGGGCGATCGAACCTGGCCTGATCCTGCAGCCCGCGCCGGCCTTGGGCCGCTCCGGAGTCACACGCGGTATGCTCGCGACGCCGACGTGAGGAACGGCGGCTTCCCTGCTCGAACCGATGGCGATCAAGCGCTATGGCACCGCCGCGAGGTCGCGAGCCTCACGCTCTATCTCGCCGGGACGCAGGCGCGCGGGATCACGGGCACCATGCACACGATCGATGGCGGCTTCGCCGCCTGACCTCCGGCAACAGCAGTCGACCAAGCAGCGGTTTCGGGCGCGGTCGATCGAACCGGCAGCGCTGATGCCGGTTTCACCTTGCTTTGCCTAATCGGAACCCACCTGAAGAAAAGTTCGATGCGGAGTGACCGAGATCGATTTGCGCGCGAATAAGTGACCATGCGCTCGGACTTCCTTTCGAGATTGATCTCATGGCCAGCGCCGGGCTCGGCACCGGCCAGCCGCGAGCGTCCGTCGCGGACGGCCCCGGACAGCTGGAGCAGCCTCATGGTCGCCGCCCAGAACGGGCATGGCGGCGCGTATCGGCGGCTGCTGGCTGAGATGTCGGAGTGGCTGACGCGATACTTCGAGCGGCGCCTGCCCGCAGCAGAAGTGGACGACGCCGTCCAGGAGACGCTCCTCGCGGTCCACCGGCGTCGCCACACATACGATCCGCAATATCGGTTGGGCCCCTGGCTGGCGGCGATCGCCAAGAACAAGTGGGTCGACCAGCTGCGCAGCCTGGCGCGCCGACCGTTGAACGAGCTTCCCGAGGAGATAGCCGTCGGGGACCACGAGGCGACGGTGATCAGCAGTTCCGTGTTGGCCAGCCTGCTGGACGAGCTCCGCCCCGCGCAATCCCAGGCGATCCTGCTGGTCAAGGTGCAGGGCTACAGTGTTGAGGAGGCGTCCGGCCAGATCGGTCTCTCCCCTTCGGCCGTTAAGATGAACATCCACCGTGGGCTCGCACGCCTGACGGCAATCATTGAGAAGACACCCGATGTCGAGTGAAACCCTGATCGCGCAACTGTCGTCGGACCTCGCTCCCGTCCATCGCCGCAGCATGTTGCGTGAAGGCGGCCTGGTCCTCGCACTTGGCGCGGTTGAGCTCGCGCTCTTCCTCGCCTTGGGCGCGATGCGGCCGGACATGCACCACATGGGCGGTTCGCCATTCCTAATGTGGCGCGTGGGAAGTCTCGGCCTTCTCGCCGTCGCGGCCTGCGTCGTGGCGATCAGGTCGTACTCGCCCACAGCGCAACCGCGCAGGGGGCTGTTGCTGGCCTGCGCCGTCGTTGCCTTGGCCATCGTCGGCGGCGCGTTCGTCACGCCCGAGGGTGTCGGCGACAGCGCGCTGCTCGATCGCATCAACCCCGCAAGCGGCATCGTGTGCGCCACATCGATCTTCGTGCTCTCCCTGCCGATCGTGGCGCTGCTTGGCGCCCTGATGCGGAAGGCCGCGCCGACCCTGCCCCGGCTCAGCGCGCTCGCCTCGGGCATCGCAGCCGGTGCCTGCGGAGCTTTCGTGTTCGCGTTCTGCTGCCCATTCAACGACCCGCTCTACGTGGTGGTCTGGTATTCCATCGGGTGCTCAGCCGTGGCGGCGGCGGCACGATGGCACCTGCCACGACGCTTCCGCCTCTAACCTGACGCGGCCGATCGCAAGCCGCGTACCGACTGAGCCACCGATCACCGACCCACACGGATTCCGAGACAGGAGACGTGCGCCTGCATCACAGAAAGGAACCACGCCATGAAGACCATTACCGATACAACAGCCCCTGACCGCGACTGGCTCAAGACCTACTACTATCTGCGCTTCGCGGTCTCCGCGGTCTGGGTCGCGCTCGCCCTCACGGTGGCGAAGACCGCGCCGCCGTTCGCCGCGGTGATGCTTGTCGCCTATCCGGCGTGGGACGCCCTAGCGAACTACATCGACGCCGATCGGTCCGGTGGCCTGGCCCGGAACAAGAGCCAGATTCTGAACTTCGTTGTCAGCGTTGTGACCGCCGTTGCCGTCGCGGCGACCCTGCCGCACGGCATGCACGGCGTCCTCCAGATCTTCGGCGTGTGGGCCGTGCTGTCCGGTCTGTTCCAGCTCCTCACCGGCGTGCGTCGCTGGAAGTCCTTCGGTGCGCAATGGGCAATGATCCTGAGCGGCGCCCAGTCCGGCCTCGCCGGTGCCCACATGCTCAGTAAAGCCGCCGGCGC
>JASLBO010000518.1 GCA_030146605.1 Sphingomonas sp.
GCTCGCGCGTCAGCAGCCCGCCCAGCCGTCCCCCGCCGGTGTCGGCGACCAGCGCCGATCTGGCGAGGCGCGCCGGATCTCGATCGATCGGCACCGGCTGCGGCAGTCCGAGCGCGCCGGTCAGCCAATGACCGACCCCCGAATTGGCGAAGTCGAGATAGCGGTCGCTCATTCTGCGGCCTCCGCAAGCGCGCCGGGCTTGCCGGCGTCGCGCTGGCGCAGCCCTTCGGCCAGCCCGAAATCAGAGGGGAAATCATCGACCTGGATCGCGATATCGGCATGTTCTGCGAAGCGGGTGATCGCCTCGCGCTCGCTCGCGTCGATCAGCCCCTGCGCCTGAACCTCGGCCGCCCATGTGCCGAGCGCGCCGAAATTCTGCGGCAACCGGGCGATCCTTCCCGCGCGGATCGCCGGACGCAGCCGCGCCTCGATCGCCGCGACCGCAGGATAGAGGTCGAACGCGACATGCGTGGCGGCGATCGAGACGACTTCCATCCGCGGCGTCCACGAGCCGGCGAGAAGTCGGTCCCGCGCCGGTCCGTGCGACTGGACGAGTTGCGCCACCGCGGCGTCGGCGCGGTCGTCGGGCGCCGCGAACCGGCCGCCGAACGGCCGCACCAGCAGTCGCAGCGCGATCGCCGCGAACCGGCTCGGATGGTTGGCGATCCCTTCGCGCAAAGCAGTATCGGCCCGCGCCAGCGCGTCGCGCGCGGCCCAGTGGACGAAGGGCAGGTCCGCCGCCGGGCGGCCCTCATCCTCGAAGCGCTTGAGCACCGCCGAGAGGATGAACAGCTGCGACAAGATGTCGCCGAGCCGTCCTGTCACCGTCTCGCGCCGCTTGAGCGTGCCGCCCAAGGTCGCCATCGAAACGTCGCTCGCCAGTGCCAGCGCCGTCGAGAGCCGGGTCGCGCGGCGATAGTACAGCGCCAGCTCGGGCGCCGCACCGGCGGGCGCCGGGATCAGCGCACCCGCCGGAGTCGCGAACGCCAGCGCCCGCGCCGCATTGCGCAGCAGGAACGCGAAATAGCCGAACAGCGCCTTGTCGAACCGCGCCAGACCCGCGCGCCCTTCCTCCTCCGCCGAGCGCAGCAGCGTCAGGATATAGGGGTGGCAGCGGATCGCGCCTTGCCCGAAGATGATCAGCGTGCGCGTCATGATGTTCGCGCCCTCGACGGTGATCGCGATCGGGATCTGCTGATAGGCGCGCGCAAGGAAATTGCCCGGCCCCATGCAGATGCCCTTGCCGCCGATCAGGTCCATCCCGTCGTTGACGATCAGCCGGGCGCGCTCGGTGACATGATATTTGGCGATCGCCGAGACCACCGACGGCTTCTCGCCCTGATCGAGCCCGCTCGCGGCGAGCCGGCGCGTCGCGTCGATCGCATAGAGGTGCCCCGCCATCCGCGCGAGCGGCTCCTGCACGCCCTCGAACATCCCGATCGGCACGTTGAACTGGCGCCGGATCGCGGCGTAGGCGCTCACTCCGCCCACCGCGAGCTTGGCCATGCCGACATTGGAAGACGGCAGCGAGATCGCCCGCCCCGCGGCGAGGCACTCCATCAGCATCCGCCAGCCCTTGCCGACCTGCTCGCGCCCGCCGATCACCATCTCCATCGGCACGAACACGTCGTCGCCCGAAGTCGGGCCGTTCTGGAACACCGCGTTGAGCGGCCAGTGCCGCCGCCCGATCTGGACGCCCGGATGATCGCCCGGGATCAGCGCGCAGGTGATCCCGAGATCGGCCTCGCCGCCCAGCAGCCCCTCGGGATCGCGCACCCGGAAAGCGAGCCCGAGCACCGTCGCGATCGGCGCCAGCGTGATGTAGCGCTTGTTCCAGCTCACCCGGAAGCCGAGCGTCTCGCGTCCCTGCCACATCCCCCGGCAGACCACGCCCATGTCGGTGATCGAGGCCGCGTCCGAGCCCGCATAGGGACTGGTCAGCGCGAAGCACGGGATCTCATCGCCGCGCGCGAGCCGGGGCAGATAATGGTCCTTCTGCGCATCGGTGCCGTAATGGAGCAGCAGCTCGGCCGGCCCAAGCGAATTGGGCACCATCACCGACACCGCCGCCGCCGAGCAACGCGTCGACAATTTCTGGATCACCTGGCTGTGCGCATAAGCCGAGAATCCGAGCCCGCCATAGGCCTTGGGGATGATCATCCCCAGAAAGCCGTGCTCGCGCGCATAGCCCCAGGCGGCGGGCGGCATATCTTGCCACACCGCGGTGCTCTCCCAGTCATTGGCGAGGTCGCACAGCCTTTCGGTCTCCACGTCGAGGAAACGCTGCTCCTCACCGGTGAGCGACGGCGCGGGAGTGGCGAGCAACCGCCGCCAATCGGGCTTGCCCGCGAACAATTCGGCGTCCCACCACACCGTGCCTGCGTCGATCGCCGCCTGCTCGGTCGGGCTCATCCGCGGCATGATCTTGCGGAACATGGTGCGTAGCGGCGCGGCGAGCAGCACGCGCCGCATCGGATGCACCGCCAGCACCAGCAAGGGCACCAGCACGACCGACAGCCCCGCGGCGGACTGCCAGCCGATCTCGCCCAGCGCAAAACCGGCGCCGATCCATGCCGCGAACAGCACCAGATGCAGCCAGGCATGTGCCTGCAACAGGACGAGCGCGAAGCCCGCAACGATCAATGCGCCAATCCAGAACGCCATGGCGAGTCTCCAGCCGCCGGTGATATTGACATCAATGTCAATATTGCTCGGCCGGCGTCAAGCTACAAAATCGCCGCGACGCCGGGCGGATTCCCGGTGCGCGGCGGCTGCGATATGCTGCGCCAGGCAGCGCCGTCTCGGGACGGGCTGCGTGACCGTCGAGGGAGGAAAGAAGGCCGAGCGGCTACCTTGCCTGGTTCAGGTTCGGCGTCGGGTCGAAGACGGCGACCGCCAGGTTCGGCGCATCGCCGCTCGGCGAGGTCAGTGGAGTCGCACTCAGAAGCACGGAGCCGGACGGCACGCTGCCGTCCGGCTCCGGATACGCATCAAGGGATGGTGAAGGTCACCGTCGGCGAGACCTGGACACGACCGCTGACCCGGCAGTTGCCAATGCCCGAAGTCGCCGGAATCGTCGCGTTGGCGTAGGTGATCACTCCCGTCGCCTGATTGTACGACCCGGTAAGGCTGCCCGCACAGTTTCCGGTGATCGCGGTGACGATGACACCGTTCAGGGTGATCGAGGTCAGCGAGCCCGAAGTGACCGTATAAGGCGTCCCCGAGAACGTCACCGAGCCGCACAACCCGCCGCTGAGGGTGATCGAACTCACGCTGGCCGCGCCGCCCGAGACCGAGCCGGAGCCGCTGAGACCGCAGCTGAGGGTGATCCCCTTGCTGACGCTGA
>JASLBO010000511.1 GCA_030146605.1 Sphingomonas sp.
CCTCGATCCGCGCGCCGGGCGTGACGATGTTGGTGCGCGCGACCGAATTGTAGAGACCCGCTGGTGCGAGGTCTGCGCGACGCATGCCGAACAGCGTGTCGAAGCGGCCGTAACGCCCGCCCGTTCTGTCGCCGCTGGCGCGATCTAACTCGAGCGACAGGCGCGGCCTCCATGCGCCCGGGAAAGTATAGCCGATATCAGCGTGGACGAAGCTGGCGCTGACCGGTTGGGTTCGGGCCGTGGCCGCCAGCGAGGCGCTGATCTCCCCCGTTTGATAGATGGCCTCGACTTCGTAATCGAGCCGGCCCGGGCGCGGATCGGCGATGACCCGCGCGCCGAAGGTATCGAGCGACCGATCGCGGGTGGGGCGTCCCGGCGCATCGCGCTCCCCGAGATGAAAATAGGAAAGCTCGCCCATGGCTGGTCCGACCAGCTTGCTTTTGCTGACGGTGCCGCCCCACAGCACCAGATCGAAGCTCTCGCGGTCGACCTGCACCTTATGGGCGCGGATGTCCTGCGGATCGTCGGGCAGCCGGACCTGCGGTAGCGTGTAGATCAATGTTGCCTTCATGCCGCCGGGAGCGGCGAGGTCGGCGCGCAGCCCTGTATAGCCGTTGGTGGTGTTGCGATAATCGTCTGCGGCCACCAGCCGGCGCGAGCCGAGGTTCAGTGTCATCCGTCCGCCGGTGAGCGTCAGCTTGCTTCCTTTGCCGAACGGTTCGGAGAAATCGCCGGCGACATAGGCCTGAACCAGCTCGAACGTGTTCACTTCGTTGGTCGAGATCGGCGTGCCGGGATCGGCACCATGAGCCCGGCTGTCGAACAGTTCGGCACCGATGCGGACACCGTCCCCGCGATACTCGGCGAGTATCTGGGTGCGGATGTTGACCAGCGTGTCGCTGCTGTCGAAGCCGGCCCGCGCCTGTCCTTCTATCGTCTCATAGCGAAGCCGCACACTGCCGCTGACCGACAGGCCGTCGGACTGCGCCGCTTGCTGAGCCGATACCGGGATCGGCGCGAGAAATGGCAAGGCCCAGAGAGGGTGTCTGGGGCAGTGCTCAAGCATGATATATCTATTCCATTAATTAAGTCCTTATGGTACACATGCACCATGAATGACGCTCCTTCAACCCGCTGGCTCGCGCTGCTGCACCAGCTGCCGGCCAAGCCGCCCTACCAGCGGGTCAAGATCTGGCGGCGGCTGCAAGCGATCGGCGCGGTTCCGCTCAAGAACGCCGCTCATGTGCTGCCGCGGAGCGATGAATTCGAAACCTTGTTCCGGTCGCTTGGCGAGGAGATTGTCGCGGGAGGGGGCGAAGCAACGCTGATTGGCGCCGAGCTTCTCGCCGGGCAGTCCGACGCCGATGTGCGCAGTCTGTTCGATGCCGCACGCGACGCGGACTATGCCGAGATCGCCGACACCGCCCGGAAGCTGCTCGAGACCGGCCCGGCGAGCGGCCAGGAGATCGCCAGGCTACAGAAGCGGCTGGAGGAAGTGGGCCGGATCGACTTCTTCGGCGCGCACGGCCGGCAGGGCGCCGAGGCTGCGCTCGCAGAGCTCGACCGCCGGCGTTATGCTCATCCGGACGTCAGCAGCAGCGAGCCGGCTGCTGCGGTCGAGCCCGAGGATCTGATCGACAAGATCTGGGTGACCCGGAGCGGCGTCCATGTCGACCGGATCGCCTGCGCCTGGCTGATCCGCCGCTTTATCGACCCCAAGGCCAGGTTTCGCTTCGTCGACGCCAAATCGCATGTCCCCGCGCCGGGCGAGCTGCGCTTCGACATGGTCGATGCAGAGTTCACCCATGAGGGCGATCGCTGCAGCTTCGAGACGTTGCTGCTGCGCGCGCATCTCACCGGAGATGTCGGGCTGACCGCGCTCGGCGAGATCATCCACGAGCTCGATATCGCCGACGGCAAATATGCTCGGCCCGAGACGGCCGGCGTTGGTGCGATGCTTTCGGGGGTCTGCGCTTCCACTGATGAGGATCTCGGTCGGATCGCGCGGGCGAGCGACGCCCTCGACCAGTTCTATTCCTTCTTCAGCAGCAGAAAGGCCGAGCGATGACCATCGCTACCGGCGCGTCCGAGACGCCTGCCGTTCCCAAGGATCATGGCATTCCTTTCGGCGAGGCTGTTCGTGTCTGGGCACAGATCGCAGCGCTGAGCTTCGGCGGTCCCGCCGGCCAGATCGCGGTGATGCATCGCATCCTCGTCGACGAGAAGAAGTGGATCGGCGAGGAGCGTTTTCTCCACGCTCTAAATTATTGCATGCTGCTTCCGGGACCCGAGGCGCAGCAGCTCGCAATCTATATCGGCTGGTTGCTGCACAAGACCAAAGGCGGTCTGGTCGCGGGCGCCTTGTTCGTGCTCCCCGGCTTCCTCGCGATCCTCGGGCTCAGCTACATCTATGTGCTGTTCGGCAAGGTGCCGCTCGTGGAAGGCCTGTTCTTCGGATTGAAGGCAGCGGTGCTCGCCGTAGTCATTCAGGCGGTGGTCCGGGTCGGATCGCGCGCACTCAAGAACAATGTCATGCGCGGGATGGCGGCCGCTGCCTTCTTCGCGATCTTCTTCCTCGATGCGCCATTCCCCCTGATCGTTACCGGTGCCGCGTTGATCGGCTTCTTTTCCGCGCGGGCGGGCTCGTCCGCTTTCAAGGGCGGCGGCGGACATGGCAGCGGCAAGGGCGAAGTCGTCCATGATCGCGACACCGCGCTCGGCGAGGAACTTCCGGAGCATGCCAAGCCTAACCTTTCCTGGTCGCTGCGGATCTCCGGTGCGCTGCTCCTGTTGTGGCTCGCACCGGTAGCTGCACTGGTGCTGGCGCTCGGCCCCGGCGACGTGTTCAGCCGCATCGCCATCTTCTTCAGCCAGATGGCGGTGGTGACCTTCGGCGGCGCCTATGCCGTGCTGGCCTATGTCGCGCAGGAGGCTGTCGAGACCTATGGCTGGCTCAAGCCAGGCGAGATGCTCGACGGACTGGGCATGGCCGAGACCACGCCGGGTCCGCTGATCATGGTGACGCAGTTCGTCGGCTTCCTCGCCGCGTACCGCGACGCGGGTGGCCTCACCCCGATGATCGCGGCGACCTTGGGGGCGATCCTTACCACCTGGGTGACTTTCGTGCCGTGCTTCCTGTGGATCTTTGCGGGCGCACCGTTCGTGGAGCGCCTGCGCGGCAACCAGGCGCTGTCGGCGGCCCTCTCTGCCATTACCGCCGCGGTGGTCGGCGTCATCCTGAACTTGGCGATCTGGTTCGCGATCCACACGATGTTCGGCCAGGTGCGAACCGTGCCCTTCGCCGCCGGCAGCTTCGACGTGCCGGTGCTCGGCACCGTCAATTCGGCCGCCCTGATACTTGCCGTTCTCGCGGCGATTGCTGTCTTCCGTTTCAAGGTCGGCGTGCTGCAGGTGCTTGCCGCCTGCGCCGCGGCGGGCGCACTCTACGTCCTCTTCGTCCAATAACCCGGAGTCCCCATGCCCGCCCTTACTCGCCGCGAAGCTGTCGCCACCCTTGGACTGGGAGCCACTGCCATGACTGCCGCCGGACCCGCGCACGCTGATGCTCCGAATGCCCCGGCATTCGCAGGGCTCCACCAGCCGAAGCCGCTCAAGTTCGATCCGGCAAAGCTCGTCGGCTTGTCCGAGCGACTGATCCGCTCGCATCACGAGAACAACTATGTCGGCTCGGTAAAGGCGTTGAACATGATCGAGGGCAGGCTCGCGGCCGCGCTCGCCGATCCCGATCTGCCGCCGGTGGTTTATGGCGGACTCAAGCGTGAGGAGCTTCACCGCACCGGCTCGGTCGTGCTCCACGAGATCTATTTCCACGGGCTCGGCGGCAATGGTCGGGCAGGTGGCTCTATCCGCGACGCGCTAGCGGCCGCGTTCGGCTCGTTCGACCGCTGGGAGACGGACTTCCGCCGCACCGGCATGAGCCTCGCAGGCGGATCGGGATGGTGTGTGCTCGTCTACAACTTGCACACCCATTCGCTGCACAATCACTGGGCATGGGACCATATGCACGGCGCCATCGCCGGCGTGCCGCTGCTCGCGCTCGATATGTACGAGCATAGCTTCCACATGGACTATGGCGCCGCGGCCGCAAAATATGTCGACGCCTTCTTCCGCAACATCGACTGGGAGACCGTCGAGCGTCGCTATGCGCAGGCATTGCGCGCCGCCACCTGAGGAGGCCGACATCAAGTGGGTTACCCGCGAGCACCCCAAGATCGACCGTATCGCCTGTCCATGGCTGATCGACCGGTTCATCGATGACGAGCCTGATTGCTGTATGTGCCGAAGGATCAGGTGCTCGCGGCCGCGAATGCGCTCGGCGCGGTTCCCTATGATGTTCCGGACATCGAGCTCAGCCATGTCGGCGAGAAATGCAGCTTCGACGCGTTCCTTGCCAGATATGAGCTCAGCGACCCGGCGCTGCACCATCTGGCCGCGATCGTGCGCGGCGCCGACACGTCGCGCCTAAACCTGACGCCGGAATCGAGCGGGCTGTTCGCCATTTCGCTGGGGCTGTCGGCGACCTATCCCGACGATCACGAGATGCTGAAGCACGGAATGGTCGTCTACGATGCGCTATACGCCTGGTGTCAGATCGACGGCAGCGAGACGCACAACTGGCCGCCGGCGGGCTAGAGCCTCACTCCCGCGCGGGCCAATGCCCAGGTCATGATGAGGTAGAGCAGGCTGGTCAGCACGCAGCAGGCAAGCAGCGCCGGCCAGAAGCCGAGGCCGCGCTTCAGCAGCAAGGGCAGCACGAGGAACATCGGCAGGCTGGGAAGCACGTACCAGAAAGTCGCGCTCGAATGGTCGGCGAGCCGGGCCACATCGCTGGTGTCGCGCCACAGCCAGATCATGCCGAGGATCGATACCAAAGGCAGTGAGACGACCAGCGCGCCGAAACCCGGACTCCGCTTCGCGATCTCCGATACCGCGACGATGATGATGGCCGAGAGGCCCACCTTGATCAGCAGATACAGCATCATCGCACCTCGATCGTGACATGGGCCAACTCGTGCACTGGCGCGAGCCGCTCGCGGACCGCTGCGGCAGAGGGCGCTCCGACCACATCGAGAATGGCGGCATGCGCCTCCGGACCTGCCTGCCAGACATGGAGATCGACGATCCGGACATCGCCCGGACCTTCGACGCATTCGCGGAACTCGTCGGCGAGATGCGGATCGGCGGTATCGAGCAGCACCTTCGCCGTGTCGCGCATCAGCGACCAGGACACTCTCATCGCTACAAAATAGCGTATTGGCTCGCGCCTGCAATGAAGTGTGACGAGAAAGGTAAAGGTTTTCTCCGCTTGGGCTGGAGCAAGCCAACTGCCGAGGCGCCTCGTCCCAACCGTGGGGAATCCGAATTGCTGCGTCGTTGGGAAAAGGTGCCGCCCAGCAGCCTTATCGAACACAGCGACGCCGAATCGCACGTTGTTACCTTTGCGTTACCTAACGCAACGCCGCTTTGCACTAGGTAACAACAAATACGGCTGATTACTTGGCGCGCCCGGCTGGATTCGAACCAGCGACCACAGGCTTAGAAGGGCTGACAACTAAGTACTTCTGAATCAATATGATACGCTAAGTTCTTATAATTGTGTCACTGGTCCACTTCCGCTGGGTGCACTAGGCTTCAGGTAGCAGCAGGGGAGCGCAAGCCCGCGTTACCCCGCAGGTTACCCGAACATGGCCAAGCTGAAGTTTACGGATAAATGGGTCAGCAGTTGCGCCCTGCCAAAGAGCGGTAGAACCGAATACTCCGACGCTCTGTGTCCCGGCCTCTACCTTCGCGTGACCTGCAACGGCGCGAAGACGTTCTCGGTTCTGATCCGGCAGGGCAGCCTGCAACGCCATACGCTGGGCCGCTACCCCATCCTGACGCTGGCGAACGCCCGGCGCGAAGCGCTGGAGCTGATGCGGCGCATTGCCGAGGGTGTGCAGGATGCTGCACCGACCCCGATCACGCTAGCGGAGCTGGTGGACCAATATGTCGAGCTGTATCTAGAACCGAACGTGAAGGGGTGGAAGAACGTTCGAGCCTGCCTGCTGCAACCCGCCATGCAGGCGCTGCTGACGGTCGATGCCGCCGCAATCAGCAACGCAGACGTGGTGGCGGTGCTGGACACCATCGTTGCTGACGGGAAGCCCCACGGTGCCGTGAATGTGCTGAAGGCGCTACGAGCGCTGTACAACTGGGCCGAGGCACGCGGGGCGGTAGCCGCCAACCCATGCCGCAACATCCGCCCGCCGGTGCGCACCACGCAACGCGACCGGATCCTCGGCGACGCGGAGATCGTGGCGGTGCTAAACGCGTGCGACAAGGTGCCGGCGCCGTTCGGCGACATGGTGCGCATGCTGCTATTCACGGGCGCACGGCGCAATGAAGTCGCAGAAATGCGGTGGAGCGAACTGAGCGGTAACGTGTGGACGCTGCCCGCTGCCCGCTCGAAAAGCGGACGCGCAAACGTGCTTCGGCTTCCATCTGCTGCAATGGAGGTCCTCAATAGGTTGCCTAGATACGCCGAAGATGCATTTATATTCACTACAACCGATGGTAAACGTCCCAGTTCTGACTTCAATAAGAGGAAGAAACTTTTGGACGTTGCTAGCGAAACGTCCAGCTGGACTTTGCACGATCTTCGTAGGACGGTGCGCTCGAAGTTGTCTGAGCTGGGCGTGCCGTGGGAAGTGGCCCGCCGCGTGGTGGGGCATAACATCGATCAACTCGACGCTGTCTACGACCGATTTAGCTACCTCGACGAGAAGGGAAGGGCGCTGGTGCAGCTGGCGGATCATCTGCGGCTGCTTTGTTCGGCGAAGCTTGATT
>JASLBO010000519.1 GCA_030146605.1 Sphingomonas sp.
ATTATTGCATCAACCGCAAGAGCTCGAACGTCCGCCGCGCGCGCTTCACGCCCGAGGAAGTCGTCGACCTCACCCTGAGCTTCTACAAGCGCAATTACATCGAGGGCCTGTTCCTCTCCTCGGGCATCATCCGCTCGTCCAACTATACGATGGAGCAGATCGTCCGGGTCGCGAAGCTGCTGCGCGAAGTGCATGATTTTAGGGGATATATTCACCTCAAGACGATCCCGGACGCCGATCCGGAGCTGGTTCATCAGGCCGGGCTCTACGCCGACCGCGTCTCGATCAACGTCGAACTGCCCACCGTCGCCGGATTGAAGCGACTCGCTCCCGAGAAGTCGGCGGCGGGAATCGAGGCCGCTATGCGCAATGTTCGCAAAGATCTCGACAATTCCGCCGACGCCGGCAGGCGCTTCAAATCTGCGCCAAAGTTCGCCCCCGCCGGCCAATCGACCCAGATGATCGTCGGCGCCGATGCCGCGACCGATGGCGACATCATCACCCGCGCCGCCGGCCTCTACGACCGGTTCAAGCTGCGCCGGGTCTATTATTCGGCGTTCAGCCCGATCCCCGATGCCAGCGCGGTGCTGCCGCTCCAGCGCCCGCCGCTGATGCGCGAGCACCGGCTCTATCAGTCCGACTGGCTGATGCGCTTCTACGACTATCAGCCGCAGGAAGTCGCCGACGCCGCCGATCCCGCCACGGGAATGCTGCCGCTCGACATCGATCCCAAGCTCGCCTGGGCGCTGCGTTTCCGCGATCGATTTCCGGTCGACGTCAATCGCGCGCCGCGCGAGGCATTGCTGCGTGTGCCGGGCCTCGGGGTGAAGGCAGTCGACGCGATCCTCGCGACGCGGCGCTGGCGGCGGCTGCGGCTCGCCGATGTGGCGCGGCTGACTGCCTCGATCACCAAGGTGCGCCCCTTCCTCGTCGCCGACGACTGGCGCCCGCTGGCGCTCGCCGACCGCGCCGATCTGCGGCCGCTGGTTGCGCCGAAACGCGAGCAGCTCGAGCTGTTCGCCGCCTGAGAATGATTCGCGGCTGAAACAAGCGCGGCGGTCGCCGGTTGGGACGGCAAAGGAGATCCCCATGGCCGACGCACGCATTTTCGAGGACCTCAAGGCCGATCACAACCGGCAGCGCGCATTGCTCAAGCGCGTCGGCGACAATCCCGGAACCGGCGAGCCGCGCCGCGAGGCTTTCGAGACGCTGCGCCTCGAGCTGCAGGCGCATGCCGCGGCCGAGGAGGAATCGCTTTATTCGACGATGCTCGCCGACCCCGAATTGCGCGAGGATGCGCGCCATTCGGTCTCCGAGCACAAGGAAGTCGACGATTTCCTCGGCGAGTTGCTCGAACTCGAATTCGGCTCGCCGGAATGGGACGAAAAGTTCGCCGAGATGCGCCACCGCTACGAGCATCATATCGACGAGGAAGAGGAGGACATGTTCCCCGCCGCGTCCGAACGGCTGCCCGCCCAGGTAGAGGAGCGGCTCGCGCGCGTGTTCGAGGACCGCAAGCCCAAGGAGCTCGAACGCGCCGAGGAGAACGCGCCGGGCGACGAGCGCGAATAGCGCCTAGTCTGCGGGTTCGACCGGCACGAACAGGCTGCGCTTGCCGACGCCCAGCGCCACGTTGGTGGTGAAGCGGCGCACATTGGGATTGTCGGCCATCAGCCTGCTCATCAGCGCGTCATAGGCGCCGACGTCGGGCGCGACGATGACCAGCACGAAATCGGCGGTGCCGGTGACGTAGTAGACCTGCTGGACCCATTCTTCGGCCGCGAGCCACTGGCGCAGCCGCGCGATGAGCTCGGGACGCTCGCGCTCGATTTCGAGCGCGGCGAGGAAGAAATTGGGTTTTCCCACCTTCAGCGGATCGAGGACGGCCGCCGTGGCGACGATCACGCCGTCCTCGCGCAGGCGCTTTAGACGGCGCAGCACTGCGGAGGGCGACAGGCCGACTTCCGCGGCGAGAACGTCGGCACTGCGGCTCGCGTCGCGCTGGACGAGTGTCAGGAGCTTGCGGTCGAACGTGTCGAGGCGAAGGCGCGGCATAAAGTCACCCTAGCGGCAAAGTCCGCCGAAATGCGGCATTTCCCAAGGGCCTTTTGCCGAAATTCGGCGGTGCCGTGGCTCTATCTCTTCGCCGGAACCGAGGAGACCCGCATGATCGACCATATTGAAATCTACACCGCGTGCATGGCGGAGAGCCTGCGCTTCTATGCCAAAGCACTCGCCCCTCTCGGTTATGTCCAGAAGGTAGACGCACTCGCCAAGGGGTTCGGCAACCACAATGCGCTCGATCTCTTCCTCCTCGAGGGCGAGCCCTCGAGGCTGCATTTCGCGTTCACCGCGCCCGATCGCGCGACGGTGGATCGCATATATGATGCCGCGCGCGCAGCCCGGCTGACACTCGATCGCGCGCCCGGGCTCGCGCCGCATATCCACCCCGATTATTATGCCGGCTATCTCCGCGACCCCGACGGGCGACTGATCGAGTTCGTCTGCCACCAGCGCGAGCCGCGCTAATTAACAAGGCTGTCAATTCGCCGTGCCTTACGTATCATGCCCGAAAAAGATAGGAGGGAGAGCATGATGCCGCTACATTGGACGCTTGCCGCCCTGCTCGCCGCCAGCCCGGCGGCGGCACAGACCGTGACGGTGGAGGCCGGGTCCGACGCACAGGAGCGGCTCCAGGCCGCCTTGATCGAGGCCAGGCCCGGCAGCACGATCCAGATCGGCGCGGGCCGCTTCGAGCTTACCGACGGCCTGTCGCTCGACGTGGACCGTGTCACGGTGCGCGGCGCCGGGCCGGACAGGACGGTGCTCAGCTTCAAGGGCCAGCTCGGCGCCGGCGAAGGGCTGCTGGTCACTTCCGACGACGTGGTGCTGCGCGGCTTCGCGGTCGAGGACAGCAAGGGCGACGGGATCAAGTCCAAGGGTGCCGATCGAATCGTCTACAAGCACATCCGGGTCGAATGGACCGGTGGCCCAAAGGCAACCAACGGCGCATACGGCGTCTATCCGGTGTCGAGCACCACGATCCTGATCGACGGCGTCGAAGTGAAAGGCGCGTCGGACGCCGGCATCTATGTCGGCCAGTCCGAGCAGATCGTGGTGCGCAATTCGAAGGTGTCGGGCAACGTCGCCGGGATCGAGATCGAGAACAGCCGCCACGCCGATG
>JASLBO010000561.1 GCA_030146605.1 Sphingomonas sp.
CCGACTCGGACGGCAAGGTCACGACGACCACGACCAAGAACAGCAACGTCTTTGCCAGCACCGACGCCGCCGCCATGGTTACCGACGCACAGGGCTATAGCTATGTCGTCGGCACCACCAAGGGCGATCTCGGCGCCAACCTGTCGGACGGCGACAACAATCTGTTCCTGACCAAGATGGACGGAAGCGGCAAAGTCGTCTGGCAGCGCAACCTCGGGGCCGGCGGCTCCTCGACCGGCGCCGCCGTGTCGCTGGGCGCGGACGGCAGCGTGGTCGTGGCGGGCAGCGTCACCGGCAGCTTCAATGGCGTCACGTCGACCGCCGCCGACATGGTCGTCGCGAAATATGCCGCCAATGGCGACGAGAAGTTCTCGACCGTAGTGCGATCGAGCGGCGCCGATGTCGCCAAAGCGGTGACCGTAGGTGCCGATGGCTCGGTCTTCGTCGCCGGACGGGCCGCCACGGGGCAGGGCGATGCCTTCGTCGCGCGCATCGACACCACCGGCAAGATCGCCGAGCGGCGGACCATCGACAGCGGCGGCACCGATCAGATCAATGCGCTGGCGGTGGACGGCGAGGGCAATTTGCTCGCGGTGATGAGCCAGAACGGCAATGCGTCGGTGCGCAAGCTCAGCGGCGCTTCGCTTGCCACCGATCTCGGCAGCATCAATCTCGGCACTGCCGATGTCCGCGCGATCGCGGTGGCAGCCGACGGCACCATTGCGGTCGGGGGGGCTACCACCACCGCGCTTACCGGCAGCCAGGTCAACGCCAGGAGTGCGAACCGCGACGGCTTCGTCGCGCGTATCGACGCCGGATTGTCGGGCGCCAGCGTGACCTATCTCGGCTCCGCGGCCGACGATCAGGTCGACAGCATCGCGTTTCTCGGCAACGATCTTTACGCCGGCGGCCGCACCACCGGCGACCTTGCCGCGCCCCGTCGCGGACCGACCGACGGCTTCGTCGCGCGGATCGACGGCGCCACCGGCGCGATCGAGAACACTACCCAGTTCGGCGAGGGGCTGCTGCGCACCGAGCCGGTCCGCGTCTCTGCCGATGTCGGCGGCGCCAATGCGATCTCGTCGCTCGGCTTCGCCCGCGGCACGATCAATCCGACAGTCTCGGATAAGGTGTCGACCCAGACGACGTTGCGCACCGGCGACTTCTTCTCGATCAAGGCCGATAGCGGCGCGGTTCGCAAGGTCACCATCGAAGCGGGCGACACGCTGAAGACGATCGCCGCGCGGATGCAGGGCATGCTCGGCGCCTCCAAGGCGACGGTGACCGCCACGATCGTCGACGGCGTCCAGAAGTTGAGCGTCAAGATGAAGCCGGGCCACACGCTCGAGCTTCTTCCGGGCGCCGCCGATGTCGACGCGCTCGCCAAGCTGGGGATCGAGCCGCAGCGGATCGCGACCCAGGCGACGCTGTCGAGCAGCGCGCCCAAGGTGCGCCCCGGCGGAAATTTCGCGCTCGAGCTCACCGAGGCGCTCAGCCTTTCGACGCTCGACAACGCCAAAGTGGCGATGAAACAGATCGAAAGCGCGATCTCGATGACACAGACTGCCTACCGCTCCCTCTATTGGGACGACGGTAAAGCCAACATCGTCAACGGCGTAAAAAACACCGTCACCGGCACCCAATCGACTGCGCGCGAGTCCGCACAGCTGGCAAATTATCAGGCGGCGCTGAACCGATTGAATTCGGGCGCCTCCTCGACTCTGGGATTCTGATCGTCATGAACACGCCCCCGATTCTCGCCGGCATCCGCGATCGGATGCAAAACCTGTCCGAGCGCCAGCGCGTCGTCGCGCAGAACATCGCGAACAGCGAGACGCCGGGCTACAAGGCGCGCGAAGTCTCCGAGCCGAGCTTCGCGGCTTTGGTCGGCGGCAGCGGCATGATCGCCACGCCGCGGGTGCAGCTGACCGATCGGATGAAGAGCCTCGGTGCGATCCAGCCGGCGGGCAACGGGCTGATCCTCGACAAGGACATCAGCGAAACCAAGCCGGACGGCAACAACGTCACGCTGGAAGACCAGTTGCTCAAGATGGGCGAAATCCAGGCCGACTTCCAGGCGATGACCGGGCTGTACCGCAAGCAGATGTCGATGCTGAAGACCGCTGTGGGCGGCCGCGGCTGATAATCAGGGGAGGGACCGCGGGCGCTCCAGGAGGGCGACCCTCGTTCCCTATCCTCGTCCGCCAGTAGAGGTGTCCCGGAAGGTCACGGAGGGGGAGGATTGGAATGTCGGCAAATAGCTCGACGATCATCTGTCCTCGGCTCCCGAGGAAGCGGTTCGACTGCCGGCCGCGTCGGGCGGAACGGCGTCGTCCAGATGCCAGCCGCGCCTGTCCTTGATCATGAGCTTGCCGCAACCGGAGCAATAGCCGCGCGCAACCGGGCCGTCGTGCCAGGCGCGGCGTCTGTCGCGGCGATGTACGCCGAACAGACAACGGGCATGTTGCAGGAGATTCATCATTGGTCTCCGGAAGCCGTGGCCGGCTCCGGAGACTAACATATGCCTGACGTCTAAATTCACCAAATCGCGCAGCGGCGATCGGGCGATGCGCCCGGCGCGCGGCGATTACAGGCGCGCGTTGACCGAGATCGGGGCGGGGGCGTCCATGCCGCCCAGCCCGCCGCACGCGCCGTAAGTGGTGCTGCGCGTGCCGGTGAGGCGCTGCGCCTCGGCGGCGATCGCGCCCATCATGTCGACCGAAAGCTCGATCTGGCGCGACAGGATCTGCTGGTTGACCGCCGAGGCGTCACGCAGGTTGCGGCTGGCATCGGAGAGCCGGGTGCGCGCTTCCTCGTCGAGCTTCTCCGCCCAATCGGCAGATTCGCGCTTGAGCCGCGCGAAATCGGCTTCGATGCGGCCGGTGAGGCGCAGCTTGGCTGCGGCGATTTCACCTAGCTCGGGAATATAGGCCTTCCGCGCGAGCTTCTCGCTCTCGTCTTCCATGAGGGCGGTGAGTGAAATCATCGCGTCGATGAGCTGAGCGGTCATTATTTTCCCTGCTGGAGCTTGAGGATCGATTCGAGCACGGCGGGGGCGAGGCCGATGCCGCCGCGATTGGCCATCTCGGTGCCGAGCTTCTCGGCGAGCACGCCCTTGAACATCTCTTCGCCGGCGCCGCCGTTGAGTTCGCCCTTTTCGACGCTTTCGAGCATCATCTTGGTCATCTGGCCGAGGAACATCGCCTCGAAGTCCTTCGCGGTCTGGGCGTTCTTCGGGTCGACCTTGCGGACCGGGGTGGTCGCCGCGGTGGCGGAGAGGGCGTTGAGTTCGTTCATTACTGGACCTCGATCTCGGCCTGGAGCGCGCCGGCGCTCTTTACGGCCTGAAGGATGGTGATCAGGTCGCGAGGCGACACGCCGAGCGTGTTGAGCCCGCTGACCAGCGACTGGAGCGACGCGCCGTTGACCAAAGCGAGGCTGGCGCCGTTGCCGTCGTCGACCTGCACCTGGGTGCGCGGAACGACGGTGGTCTGGCCGTCGGAGAGCGGCGCGGGCTGCGAGACCTGCGGGCGTTCGGAGACGGTGATGGTCAGCCCGCCCTGCGCGATCGCGACAGGCGTGATCCGCACATCGGCATTCATCACCACCGTGCCGGAGGCTTCGTTGATGACGACGCGCGCCGGCTGATCGACCTTGATCTCGAGGTCGCCGATGCGGGTGACCAGATCGATGACGTTGCCGGCGAAATTGACCGCCGGCTTCAGCTGCACCGTACCCGGATCGAGCACCTGCGCGCTGCCCGGATATTTGCCGTTGATAGCGCTCGAGATCCGATCGGCAGTCGCGAAATCGGGGTTCTTGAGGGCCAGCTTGAGGCTGGTTGCGGATTGTAGCGAATAGGGGACTTCACGCTCGACGATCGCGCCGCCGGCGACTCGCGCCGAAGTGGTCACGCCCCGGCTGACGCTGGCGGCGGCACCCTGGCCCTTGAAGCCGGAAACCGCCACCTGGCCCTGCGCGACCGCGTAGATCTCGCCATCGAGCGCGCGCAGCGACGACGCGATCAGCGTGCCGCCCTGCAGACTGGAGGCATCGCCCAGCGCCGAGACCTGAACGTCGATCCGCGAACCCGAGCGCGAGAAGGGCGGCATGGTCGCAGTGATCGAGACTGCCGCGACATTCTGCGTGCGCATGTTGGTGCCGCGGATGTTGACGCCCATGCGCTCGAGCATCGCCTGCATCGATTCCTCGGTGAAGGGCGCGTTGCGCATGCGGTCACCGGTGCCGGCGAGGCCGACGACGAGGCCGTAGCCGACGAGCTGGTTCTCGCGAACATTCTCGACGTCAACGACGTCTTTGATCCGCGTCTGCGCGAGCGCATGCGGGCTGGCGGCGAGCGCCAGCAACGGAAGCAGGAACGAAGCGGCGATGCGCTGCATAAACCCTCGGACAAAGTGGAAAAACCGCGGTAACTTTCTTATAGGATAGAGGAGCCCAATGCGGGCTGCGAGGACCTGATTTCGTGCGTATCGACAACCTGACGCCGCTGATGGCACGCAGCCTGCTGGCCGCTTTGCCCAAGGCTGCGGCCGGCTTTCCGATCGTCGAGGAAGAACTGGCTGCGCGGCCGATGCCGCTGCAGGGCACCGGCACCAACCAGCCCGTGCCCAACGTGGCCATGCTGGTGACGCTCGCCGCGGCCGATCCCTCGATCGAGCGGCGCCGCAAGCAGGCGGTGGATGCCGAGCGCGGGCTCAATGCGCTCGACAAGCTCCACAAGGAACTGGCGACGGGCACGCCGAGCATCGAGCGGCTGCGCGAGATCGTCGAATGGTCCGAGAATTTCGAGGCTTCGGACGATCCGGTGCTCGCGGGCATCCTGTCCGACATCGAGCTGCGGGTGCGGGTCGAGCTCGCCAAGGTCGACGTACAGGCTTAACTTTACTCCCCTCGCTGCAAAGCAGGGAGGGGAGTTTGATGTATCAGCGCGTCAGATCGAAGCGATCGGCGTCCATCACCTTGGCCCAGGCGCGCACGAAGTCCTGTACGAACTTGCCGCCGGCGGCATCGTCCGAGGCATAGACTTCGGACTGGGCGCGGAGCTGCGAGTTGGCGCCGAACACCAGATCGGTGCGCGATGCGGTCCATTTGTGCTCGCCGGTCGCGCGGTCGCTGCCGACGAATTCCTCGTCGCCCGTGTCGTCGACTTGCTTCCACGCCGTGCCCATGTCGAGCAGGTTGACGAAATAGTCGTTGGTCAGCTGGCCCGGCCGATCGGTGAGGACGCCGTGACGTTCGGCCTTGGGATGGTTGATGCCGAGCACGCGCAGCCCGCCGACCAGCACCGTCATCTCGGGTGCCGACAGGTTGAGCAATTGCGCGCGATCGACCAGCAATTCCTCGGTCGGCACGTTGAACTTGACCGAGAGATAGTTGCGGAAGCCGTCGGCCTTGGGCTCGAGCGGCTCGAAGCTTTCGACATCGGTCCATTCCTGCGTCGCGTCGCCGCGGCCCGAAGTGAAGGGCACGACGACGTCGTGGCCGGCCGCCTTTGCCGCCTGCTCG
>JASLBO010000564.1 GCA_030146605.1 Sphingomonas sp.
GCCGATCTCGTCGGCGTGGCGGCATCGGCTTGCGATTTCGTCGTGGTGCCCAAGGTGGAGGCGGCAGCGGACGCGGCGGCGATCGCCGGGGCTGTCGGCAAGCCGCTGCTGGCGATGATCGAGACCCCCCTCGGGGTGCTCGCGGCCGAGAATATTGCGGCGGTGCCGGGAGTCGATGGTCTCATCGCCGGGGTCAACGATCTGCGGGCGACGCTCGGCATTCCCGCAGCAGGCGGTCGCGACGGGCTGATGCTGTCGCTCCAGATGATCGTGCTCGCGGCGCGCGCAAATGCGGTGTGGGCGATCGACGGCGTATTCAACGCGCTCGACGACGCCGAGGGACTTGCCGCCGAATGCCGCCACGGCCGCTCGCTCGGGTTCGACGGCAAGTCGCTGATCCATCCGAACCAGATCGACATCGCGGCGCGGGCGTTCGGCCCCGGCGAGGCCGAAATTGCCGAGGCGCAGGCACTGATCGCGGCAGCGACCGGCGGTGCCGAGCGCTTCGGCGACCGGATGATCGAGTCGATGCATGTCGCGCAGGCGCGCGCGCTGATCGCGCGGCATCGCCGCTAGCTCCGGGATTCCCCTGCGATGGCGGCAGGCGCCTGCAGCGCTATGCGCCTCGCCAACACGGCTCTGGCGGGGTGAGACCATGTCCGAACTTCATGATCTGCACGCGCAGCTGCTGGAAATGCTGGACCAGCTGGAAGAATTGACGGCGCGACCGGCTCCAGACGAGGCGGCGCTCGCAACCCTGCGCTATCGGCTGACGCGGACGAGCAGCGCGCGGCGCAAGCTGATCGATTCGGCCTGCCGAGAGCTGAAACGCACGGTGCCGATGGGCGAAGTCCCCCCGCTCGATGCGCTTCACGAGAGCAACACTGCCGCCATGACGTCCTCGTCGGAGCATATCAGCATTTGGAGCCTGCGCGAGATCGTGAAGAACTGGCCGGGCTATTGCGAGGCATCGTTCGAGCTGCGCCGTTCGATGCGCGCGCAGATCGCGACCGAGAAGGCAGTGCTCTATCCGCATCTGCCGGCCGGCAGTTAACGCGGCGCCTGCCACTAGCGGTTTTGCCTGAGCGCGGTTACATGGGCCGCCAACCTCCGACTCAGGACACTGGCGCACCCATGAATATCCCACTCGGCCTCACCTTCGACGACGTCCTGCTATATCCGGGCGAGTCCGAGGTCCTGCCGAGCATGGCCGACACGCGCACTTTCGTGACGCGCGAACTCGCGCTCAACATTCCCATCCTGTCTTCGGCAATGGATACCGTCACCGAAGCCGACATGGCGATCGTCATGGCGCAGCTGGGCGGGATCGGCGTGCTTCACCGCAATCTCGACGTGGAGGAGCAGGTCGAGGCGCTCCGCGCAGTCAAGCGCTACGAGAGCGGGATGGTGGTCAATCCAATCACGATGGCGCCCGACGGCACGCTGGGCGAGGCCCGCGCGCTGATGCAGCGGCACAAGATCAGCGGCATCCCGGTGGTGGAAGCGAGCGGCAGGCTTGCTGGAATCGTGACCAACCGCGACGTCCGCTTCGCCGAAAACCCCAACCAGCCCGTGTCCGAGCTGATGACCCACGACAATCTCGCCACCGTTGCGGTCGGCGTGGGCAAGGAAGAGGCGCGCCGCCTGCTCCACCAGCGGCGGATCGAGAAGTTGCTCGTCGTCGACAGCGATTACCGCTGCGTCGGACTGATCACGGTCAAGGACATCGAGAAGGCAGTCAACTTCCCCAACGCGACCAAGGACCCCAGCGGGCGCCTCTGCGTCGCTGCGGCGACCACCGTCGGCGACAAGGGCTTTGCGCGCACCGAGGCGCTGGTGGCGGCCGAAGTCGATCTGATCGTCATCGACACCGCGCACGGCCACAACAAGGAAGTCGCCCGTGCGGTCGAGCGGGTGAAGAAGCTTTCCAACCGCGTGCAGGTCATCGCCGGCAACATCGCCACCGCCGAGGCGGCGAAGGCGTTGATCGACGCCGGCGCGGACGGCCTCAAGGTCGGCATCGGCCCCGGCTCGATCTGCACCACGCGCGTCGTCGCCGGCGTCGGTGTACCCCAGCTCACGGCGATCATGGATGCGGCGGGCGAGGCCGCCAAGTCCGGCGTGCCGGTAATCGCCGATGGCGGGCTGCGCACCTCGGGCGATCTCGCCAAGGCTATCGCCGCCGGCGCTTCGAGCTGCATGATCGGATCGCTATTGGCCGGCACCGAGGAAGCGCCGGGGGAGACGTTCCTGTACCAGGGGCGCGCCTATAAATCCTATCGCGGCATGGGTTCGGTCGGTGCGATGGCGCGCGGCTCGGCCGACCGCTATTTCCAGCAGGACATCAAGGATCAGCTCAAGCTGGTTCCCGAAGGGATCGAAGGACAGGTGCCGTACAAGGGCACCGCGCGCGACGTCGTCCACCAGCTGGTCGGCGGCGTGAAGGCGGCGATGGGCTATGTCGGCGCGCCGACGATCGCCGAATTCCAGAAAAAGGCGCGGTTCGTGCAAATCACCAATGCCGGCCTCAAGGAAAGCCACGTCCACGACGTGACGATCACCCGCGAGGCGCCCAATTATCCGACACGCTGAACCATGACGCCGGCGGCACGCACCCAGGCGGCGATCGAATTGCTCGACCGGATCGTCGTTGCCGCGCGTGATCAGGGGGCCGCGGCCGACACGCTGATCGCGCGTTGGTTCGCCGAACGCCGCTATGCCGGGTCGAAAGACCGACGTGCGGTACGCACGCTCGTCTATGACGCCGTCCGCCTGTGCGGCGAACGCCCGGAAAGCGGCCGCGCGGCAATGCTGGCGCTGGCGGCCGAACAGCCCGAGATCGCCGGAGCGTTCGATGGCTCGCCTTACGGTCCGGCGTCGATCGAGCCGGGCGAGCCGGTCGCCACCGCGGGCCACGCGCCGGGCTGGTTGATCAAGAAGCTCCGGGCATCGGACGTTCCCATCGAAGAGCAGGCCGCGTTGCTGGGCCGGGCGCCGCTCGACATCCGCGTCAATCGGCTCAAGGCGACGCGCGATCAGATCGCGGCCGGACTTCCCGACGCCGAGCCGCTCGCCTTCCTCGCCGACGCGTTGCGGCTGCCGGCCGAGACCAGGGTCGATCAGCTACCCGCTTATGCCGCCGGCCAACTGGAAGTGCAGGACGCAGGCAGCCAGCTCGTCACGCTGGCGGCCGGTGCTGCGCCGGGACAGCATGTCGTCGATCTCTGCGCGGGCGGCGGCGGCAAGACGCTGGCGCTCGCCGCATTGATGAACAATCAGGGCAGCATTCTCGCCTGCGACGTGGACCGCGGGCGGCTACAGCGGCTGCCCGAGCGCGCGCGTCGGGCAGGGGCGACGATCGCCGAAACGCGGCTGCTCAACCCCGGGCGCGAGGCCGAGCAACTGGAAGACGAGGTAGCGCGCGCCGATATCGTGTTCGTCGATGCGCCTTGCTCGGGCACGGGCACGTGGCGGCGCAACCCCGAGGCGCGCTGGCGGCTGAGCCATGATCGGCTCGACAAGTTGGTCGCGATCCAGCGCCACATCATGGGGATCGCCGCGGAGCTGGTGCGGCCGGGCGGGGCGCTGGTCTATGTCGTCTGCTCGGTGCTCGACGATGAAGGCGCCAATCAAGTGCAGGCATTCCTCAATGCCTTCCCCGGCTGGTCGGCCGAGCCGCTTACGATCGGCGCGGGCAGGCCGCGCGGCGCCGGACTCCGGCTCACCCCGCTGGCAGATTCGACCGACGGCTTTTTTGTCGCGAAGATGGTTCGGCCATGGTAGCCGTGCGCGCCTCGGTTTCGGAGATTTTGATGCGGATCACTGCAATTTCGGCGGCCGCCGCGCTGATGGTGCTTTCGGTTTCGACCTCGCTGATGGCGCAGCGCCCCGACGATCAGATCGACCCCAGGTCGCTCGCGCTGCTCCAGGAAGGACGCACGGCCAAAGCGGCGGGCAATCTCGACGGCGCGCAGGACGCGCTCGAGAGCGCGCTCGCAGTGGATCCGCGCAACCGCGAGGCGTTCCTCGTCCTCGCCGATATCGCGCGGGCGCGTGGGCTGCCGGGCAAGGCGATTCGCTTCTATTCGGAAGCGCTGGCGCTCGAGCCGAACGACCTTGCCGCGCTGCGCGGGCAGGGCGAGGCGCTGGTCGCCAAGGGGGCGACGGCCAAGGCCAGGGAAAACCTCGCAAAGATCAAGACGGCGTGCGGCGGCGAATGCAACGACGCCGCCTTGCTCACCGCATCGATCGCCAAGGGGCCGCCGGTCACTGCAACGGCACAGGCCGAACCGGCCAAGCCCGCGCCTGCCAAGCCCTAGCTCAGCGCGCGCGCCAGCGCGACATACTCCGCGACCGAGACGGTCTCGGCGCGGCGGCTCGACTCGATCCCGAGCTGCTCCATCGCCGCGAGCGCGCCGGGCACGCCCTTCAAGCTTTGCCGCAGCATCTTGCGCCGCTGCCCGAACGCCGCTCCGGTCAGCCCCTCCAACACCTGCAGCCTGACTCCTTCGGGTGCCTCGGCGGGCACGATGTGGACAACCGCCGACATCACCTTGGGCGGCGGGGTGAAGGCCGAGCGATGCACCGTCATCGCAATTCGCGGCGTCGAGCGCCACTGCGCGAGCACCGCGAGCCGGCCATAGGCTTCGGACCCTGCGGTCGCGACGATGCGCTCGGCGACTTCCTTCTGGAACATCAGCGTCAGGCTCGCCCACCAGGGATGCCACGCCGCCGAAAGCCAGCCGACCAGCAGCGCCGTGCCGACATTGTAGGGCAGGTTGGCGACGACATGCGGCTTACCCGCGAACAACGCCGGCGCGTCGACCTCGAGCGCGTCGCCTTCGATCAGCGTCAGCTTGCCGGGAAAGAAGTCGCCCAGCTCCGCCAGCGCTGGGATGCAGCGTCGGTCGCGCTCGACCGCGGTAACCGCGGCACCCGCTTCGAGCAGCGCGCGCGTGAGCCCGCCGGGGCCGGGACCGACCTCGAACACCTCCGCGCCGGAAAGATCGCCCGGCACGCGGGCGATGCGGGCGAGAAGCTGGTGGTCGAACAGGAAGTTCTGCCCCAGCGCCTTGCTCGCGCTGAGACCATGTTTGCGAATGACGTCACGGAGCGGCGGCAGTTCGGTCACGAATTGCCCGCGGCGGCCTCTGCCCGGCGAGCGGCCTGCGCCGCGGCCATGCGGATCGCGGCGATCATCGCGCCGGGATTGGCCTCGTTTTGGCCGGCGATGCCAAAGGCGGTGCCGTGATCGGGCGAGGTCCGGACGATCGGCAGCCCCAGCGTCGTGTTCACGCCATCGTCGAAATGCAGCGTCTTGATCGGGATCAGCGCCTGATCGTGATAGAGGCACAGCGCCGCATCATAGCCGGCGCGTGCGCGTGCGTGAAACATCGTGTCGGCGGCGAAAGGACCCACCGCATCTATCCCCTCCGCGCGAAGCTGCTCGATCGCCGGGATGAGGATGTCGATCTCCTCGCGGCCGATCTCGCCGCTTTCCCCGGCATGCGGATTGAGGCCGGCAAAGGCCAGGCGGGGCTTCTCGATCCCGAAATTGCGGTAGAGACCCCGCGCGGTGACCCGCGCCTTGGCGACGATCAGCTCCTGCGAGATCAACGACGGCACATCGGCGAGCGCGACATGCACGGTGATCGGAACCACCCGCAGCGTCGGCCCCGCGAGCATCATAACGGTGTTTTCGCTGGCGACGCCGCAGCGTTCGGCGATGAACTCGGTCTGCCCGGGATAGGTGAAGCCGATACGGTAGAGCTGCGCCTTGGATACCGGGCCGGTCACCAGCGCGCTGGCGGCACCGGAACGCGTCAGCCCCGCGGCGACCTCGAGCGACTGCAGTGCGCAGCGCGCGCTCTCCACATCGGGCACGCCCGGAACCACTTCCAGATTGTCGCAGATCACCAGAATCGGAAGCGCATCGGCGAAGACCGCCGCGGCCTCATCCGGATTGCCTATCCGCGCGATCGGGCCGTCCCAGATCTTCTCGACCGCGCGCGGGTCGCCGACCGCAAAGAAGGGCGGCAGCGACTGTAGTTCGCGCGCACTCCACGCCTTGGCTACGATCTCCGGGCCGATCCCGGCAGGATCGCCCGTCGCGACGGCGAGCGGCGTCAGCATCCGCTCGCCCGCTCCTCAGCGATATTCGACCAGCGCGTCGCGGCGCAGATCGCGCAGCATGCGCTGGGCGCGCAGGTTGGTGCGTTCTTCCTCGAGCTGGGTCTGCACCTGCTCGACCGAAGGTTCGTTCGATTCCTTGGGATCGTCGCGGCCGCACAACACCAGGACGCGGACGCCGTCCTCCACCGAACCGAAGGGCTGGGTCACCTGACCGACCTGAAGCGGCATGATCATGTTCTGCAGTGCCGCCGGCAGTTCCTTGATCTGGATGCCGTCGCGATCGACGACTTCGGCATTCTGCGCCTGCGCGACACCGGCAACGTCGCCGCAACCCTTGATCGCGCGTGTCGCGCTGGCAAACTCGCCGGCGCGCGCCGTGGCCTGCGCTTCGGTAGTGCCCTTCGCGAAGCTGATCGCGACCTGACGCAGGCTGAGCCTGGCGTCGCGCGGGTCGGCGGTCAGCACCTGGCGCTTGTCGGCGAGGTACAGGATCGAGAAGCCGGTCGGCAGCTGGATCGGACCGGCCACCTGACCGGGCTGCATCTCCTGCGCTGCCTTGGCGAGCGCATCGGGCAGCATCGCCGGGCGGATCCAGCCGAGATCGCCGCCCACCGACTTGGTCGAGGCTTCCGAATAGGTCTTGGCGAGATAATCGAACGGTGCGCCTTCGCGCATCTGCTGGATCATGCGCTGCATGCCGGCATG
>JASLBO010000007.1 GCA_030146605.1 Sphingomonas sp.
GCTCGCCACGCGCGTGCTCGACATCGTCGATGCCGGACCGTTCATCGGCTACAACCCGAACAAACTCGCGGAGCAGGGCGGCGCCGGCACGGTCGAGCAAGTTGCGGGGCGTCCGCGCATCCTTCCCGATGCGCCGCTCCGCGTCGAGGCGCTCAAGAATTTCGACGCCAAGGTCAACTGGACGGTGCGCACCGTCCGTGCCGAGAAGCTGCCGATCTCGAACATCACGCTCGGGCTCGATCTCGACAATCGCCTGCTCAAGCTGAGCCCGCTCAACTTCAGCCTCGCGCGCGGCACGGTCAATTCGGACATCGCGATAAACGCGCGCCGCCAGCCGGTCTTCACCGATTACGACATCCGCCTGTCGCCGACCCCGATGGGCGTGCTGCTCGCCGGCTTCGGAGTCGAGGAATCGGGCACCACCGGCACCTTGAAAGCGCGCGTCCAGATGACCGGATTGGGCAACAGCGTGCGCGATTCACTGGCCAATTCGAACGGCCGCATCGCCGTGATCCTGCCCAAGGGCAGCTTCTGGACGCGCAACATTCAGCTTTCCGAGCTCGATATCGGCACCTTCGTCCAGAAGATGTTCGAGAAGAAGCTGAAGGAGCCGGTGCAGATCAATTGCGGGCTGATCGGCTTCAGCGTCCGCAACGGCATCGCCGCCGCCGACCCGATCCTGATCGACACCGACAAGAACGTCATGATCGGCCGCGGCGGGTTCAGCTTCAAGAACGAGACGCTCGACCTCGCCTTTCGCGCCGACAGCAAGAAGTTCAGCCTGTTCGCCGGCCAGTCGCCGGTGAGCATCGGCGGCCATTTCGCCCGGCCGAACTACAACGTGGTCAGCCCCGAGCTGCTCGCGCGCGCCGGTGCGGGGCTCGGCCTCGCCCTCGTCGCCAGTCCGTTCGCGGCAGTGATCGCCTTCGTCGATGTCGGCGATGCTAAGGCCGCCGATTGCGGGCCGGTGCTCGCCGGCGCCTCGTCGCGCGCCCAGCGCACCGACAAGGGCAAGCCGCGCGACGATATCGGCAAAGGCACCACCGCCAAGTCCGAGGACGGCAAGCGCTCGAAGGGCGATCGCCAGAAGCAGCGCAAGAAGTTCCTCGGGATTTTCTAGGGCAGAATACCAGGCCGGCGGCCCAACCCTCCCCGTCAAGACGGAAGGCTCAGGCTTCGGCGCCGCGAAATTGAGCGCACTGGTCGTCACCCCGAACCCCTGCCTTCGCAGGGAAACGGATCCGTCGCAGTGGTGGTGGAACCAGGCCTATTTCAGCGCGGCTGGAGCAAAGTCGAGGCACCATAAGCAAAGCCGGCGAGAACGCAGATATCGATGGTCCAGTGCGCGGCCATCGAGGGACGCCCCGACAAAGGCCTCGACAGGTGCGCGCGGATCCGACGGCCTGGCGCCTCCTCTCGCCCCTGCGATGCGCCCGCAATGTCCGCCGCAGCGGCGTTGAGCAGCGTCAGCCCCTGTCGAATGAGCCATGCATGCCCGAGCGTGAACGCCAGAAAGCCGATCGCGCCAGCCGCGAGCAGGATCGCGCTGTGCTGGTTGGCCGCGTTGACGGCAAAGGCGATCGCAGTGAAGGTCGCGACGACATACATCGTCCAGAGCTGGTTCTGTGCCGCGGCCTGCTGCAGATAGACCGTCACTGCATCCTTGACGGTAAAGTCGCCGGCAGGCTTGTCCTCGTCTTCGGACATTACGAATCCCCAATCCGCTGCCCGGCCAGGCTGCGCTCAATTCGAACGCCGCGCAACGGGAACCGGAGAGTCGCTCAATGCCCCCGGCAGGCGAGCGCCTCGAGAATCTCCTCGATTCGCGCCGGATCGCCCGCGGCAATGACTTCGCCGTTGCTACCAGCATGGAGCGGATCGCCCTGCCAATCGCACATCCGCCCCCCCGCACCCTCGACCACCGGGACCAAAGCGGCGAAATCGTGGAGCTTGAGTCCGGCCTCAACCACCACGTCCATCCAGCCGCTCGCCACGCAGCCATAATTGTAGCAGTCGCCGCCCAGCACCGTGCTGGTCACCGCGGCGTCGAGATGCTCGAAGGCGTGGAGCTGCGCATCGTCGAACAAAGCCGGCGAGGTAGTGGCGAGGATCGCATGCTTGAGGTCGCGGCAGGCGCGCGCCTGCGCGGGCTTGCCGTTGAACAAGGTCGGGCGACCGGTCACGCCCAGCCAGCGTTCGCCGATGATCGGCTGGTCGATGATCCCGAGCAGCGGCCAGCCGTCCTCGATCAATGCGATCAGCGTGCCGAAAATCGGGCGCCCGGCGATGAAGGCGCGGGTGCCGTCGATCGGATCGAGCACCCATTGCCGGCCGCTGCTACCTTCGCGCGTGCCGAATTCCTCGCCGATGATGCCGTCCATCGGCCGTTCGGCGATGATCAGCCGGCGCATCGCCTCCTCGGCTTCGCGGTCGGCGAGCGTCACCGGCGACAGGTCGTCCTTGGCCTCGAGCCCTAGAGAGCCGCGAAAGCGCGGGCGGATCGCGGCGCCGGCGGCGTCGGCAAGGCGCTCGGCGAGCGCGACATCAGTGGAGGAAACAGGCATGGCATCGGCCCTACTCGCCCGTTTTTGACTCGCCAAGGTCACAAAGCGCTGCCAGTCGTTTCGGCCATGCGCCTGCTCCTCGTGCTTATCGGCCTCTTTCCTGCCCTGCCTGCGCTCGCGCAGGTGCGCGCGGGGCCCGCCCAGCCGGCCTCCGAAGCCGAGGCCTTGCGCGGTGTCGAAGTGTTCCTCGTCAATGAGACCGCGGCGCCGATCGCCGAGCCAGGCCCGCGCCAGATTGAAGTGACCGCGATCGACGGCACGCGCCTCGTGCTCGAGCGCGCGCCCGGCCCGACCCCGACGATCGCCCCCGGCGGCTTCGCCAAGGCGCGCTATGTCCCGGTCGCCATCGCCGGCACCGCCGTCCCGCCTGCCGACCAGCATGCCGCGGCAAAGATCCCCATCGAGGAAACGGTGGCCCAGAGCTCGACGGGTTCGTCCGCAGCCTTTATCGACCGCTTCGCGCCGCACGAACCGGTCTATGGCGTGTTCGGCACAGGCGACGCCGGCGGCAAGCTGCAGGTCAGCTTCGCCTTCCGGCCGTTCGCCGAGGACGCGCCGCTCAAGCTCGGCAATCTGCGCTTCGCTTATACCCAAACGATGTTCTGGGCGCTGCGCGAGCCCTCGGGCCCGTTCCGCTCGACCAATTATTCCCCCGAAGTCTATGCCGACATCCCGTTCGACGAGAGCACCAGGGTCGCGCTCGGCTGGCGACATGATTCGAACGGCCGCGGCATGACCGACTCGATCGACGTCAACCGCATCTTCGGACGCGTCGAGAAGAGCTTCGATCTCGGCGGCGACTGGCATCTCGACGTCGCGCCGCAGGCCTGGTTCTATGTCGGCAAGTTCGGCACCGCGCCCGACGTGAAGGACTATCTGGGCTATACCGCGCTCACCGCAGCGATCCGTCAGAAGGACGGCCTCAAGATCGCGGTCACCGGCCGCGGCAATTTCGAGACGAAGCGCGGCGGCGCCGAATTGTTCGCTTCCTACCCCCTGGCGCCGATCGGCGGCGGCATCGGATTCTATCTCTTCGGCCAGGCCTTTACCGGCTATGGTGAGGCGCTCGACGATTATCGACGGAACGACACACATGCCCGGATCGGCATCGCACTGACGCGATAGACCGGCCACGACCCACGGAGTGATGCTATGCGGACCAAGCTTCTCCTTGCTGCCCTGCTCCTGCCCTTGTCGCTGCCGGTCGAGGCAGCGCTCGCCCCCGGCGCAGTGGCGCCGACCTTCGCCGCCGCAGGGGCGATGGCGGGCAAGCCGCACAATGTGAACCTCAAGGCGGCACTCAAAAAGGGGCCCGTCGTGCTCTATTTTTTCCCTGCGGCGTTCACCGGTGGGTGCAATGTCGAGGCCGCAGCCTTTGCCGCGGCCCTGCCCGATTTCACCAAAGCGGGTGCAACCGTGATCGGCATGACGGCAGGCAATGTCGATAAACTCATCGCCTTTTCGAGCGAGCATTGCGCGGGCAAGTTCGCCGTCGCCGCGGCGAGCCCGGCGGTAATCAAGGGCTATGACGTACTGCTCAAGAAGCCCGACGGCACCCCGACGACGATTACCAGCCGCACCAGCTATGTGATCGCGCCCAATGGCCGAATCGTCTTCGCGCATAGCGATATGAATCCGGGCGATCACATCCGGTTGACGCTCGCTGCGGTGCGCAAGCTCAAGACCGGCAAGCGGGGGTGACCCGGAGCTTAGGCTTCACGCTTGGGAAAGCTTTCGCTCACCGTATGTTAGCAGTTCTCCGCTAGATCGCTGGTTCAAGAAATATGCGGGCGGGACCGCAAATTGTCCGCAACTTGAGAAGCAGAGGTAGAGCCAATGGCCGGCGCAAGGGCGGTCCGGGCGGCACAAGGAAGCGATTCGTCGCGCCGCCTGTATGACCGAATCGGCGATTTCATGGTCGACCAGCGCCTCGACGCTGATCCGGCCAATTACGCGTTCGCTTATCATTTGCTCACCAATCCGGACGGGCCGCTCGCACGCGCGGTCCATGCGCTGACCGACGGCGGGGTTCGCCTCACCCAACGCGACATCGAGACCCTGGGCTGCGAAATCCAGCCGGGTGCCGCCGCCAAAGGCGCCAAAGAGAAAACCGAAGGCCTCGTCGCCCGGACCCAGATGCAGGTCGAGGGCTTCCAGGACATGATGACGGCGATGCGCGCCGAGACCGAGGATTTCGGCCGTGACCTCGCGGCGAGTGCCGAGGCGATCTCGCGCTCGACCGATGCCGCCGGCGGCACGCCGATGATCGACGAAGTGACGCGGATCACCGCGGCGATGCTCGGCCGCGTCCGCACCGCCGAGGCGCGGCTGGAGTCCGCAACGAAGGAAGCAAGCGACCTGCGCCGCGAACTCGAGGAGGCGCGAGACAATGCCCGGCGCGACCCCCTCACCGATCTCCCCAACCGCCGTGCGCTCGAGGAAGCCTATAAGGCGCAGGCAGCAGCGGGGGCGCCGATCTGCGTCGCGGTTTGCGATGTCGATCACTTCAAATCGGTCAACGACCGTTTCGGCCACGCCGTCGGCGACCGCGTGCTCAAGGCCATCGCCGAAGCGCTGAGCCACACCTGCTCCGGGCATCTGGTCGCGCGTTATGGCGGCGAGGAATTCGCTGTGCTGTTCACCGGCGTCGACCTCGCCGCTGCGCGTCAAATCCTAGATACCGCACGGGTCACGGTCGGCGCCAAGCGCTACAAACTGCGCGAAAGCGACGCGCCGCTGGGCGCGATCACCTTTTCGGCCGGCATTTCCGCGGCGCTTCCCGGTGACGGACTTTCGACGGTGTTCCACCGGGCCGACCGCTTGCTCTACGCCGCCAAGACTGCCGGGCGGAACCGCCTCCATATCGACTGACCGGAATCGGACGGCATTGCCCGCTTCTGATTGGCACTTTACACCAACTTGTCTGTGTATTTTCCTAACGTTGCTTGGTGGCTTTGCGCTGGATACAGTGTTTACAGTAGCTTAGCCAAGTTGGCACGCTCCCTGCAGACATCATGGCATCGGCAGCGGGATGGTCCGGCCGCCGATTACCAGGGAGTAATTTCAATGGCCGCTCGTCTTTCCTCGCTCCACCAGGCCCTCTCGGTGGTCGGTGCCGTGCTCTTCACCGCTGCCTTCGTCGTCTATTCGACGCCAATCCTGCCGATCGCATGATCATGGAGAAGATCACCATGGTTCGCAGCGCCCTGCTCGGACTGGCCTCGTTCGGCCTCACCGCGACGATGATCGTCGCCACCACGGCGCAGGGTTCGGCTCTCTTCGGCTGAACCCTGTCCGCACGCGGAACCTCCGGCGTTCCGCACCGGTTTTCTCTCGGCAACACCCTCCCCTGGAGCCAAGCCGATGACCGATACCGAAGTGATCGAGATGATCCACGAAGACGCGCTGCCCGGACATGAAAGCGCGCTCGAGCCCAAGCCCGATTGGGAGCCCCGTTATCCCGGCTCAGGCCGATTGCAGGACAAGGTCGCCGTGATCACCGGCGCAGACAGCGGCATCGGCCGCGCCGTCGCCGCGCTCTACGCCCGCGAGGGGGCCCATGTCGCGATCCTCTATCTGTGCGAGCATGACGATGCCGCAATGACCGCGGACATCGTGCGCTCGGAAGGCCGCGAGGCGCTGACCATCCCCGGGGACATTGGCGACAAGGCGTTCTGCGAGCACGCGATCGCGCAGGTGATCGAGAAATTCGACCGCATCGACATATTGGTCAACAATGCCGGCGAGCAGCATCCCGACAAAGAGATCACGGACATTACCGAGGAGCAGCTCAAGCGCACCTTCCAGACCAACATCTTCGGGATGTTCTTCATGGTCCAGGCCGCGATGCCGCATTTGAAGCAAGGCGCGGCGATCGTGAACTGCACCTCGGTGACCATGTACCAAGGCTCGAAGGAACTGCTCGACTATTCGAGCACCAAGGGCGCGATCACGGCCTTCACCCGCAGCCTCTCCGAAAATCTGATCGAGAAGGGCATCCGCGTGAATGCAGTCGCGCCGGGGCCGATCTGGACTCCGCTCAATCCGATGGGCGGGGCCAGCCCCGAGAAGCTCGAGAATTTCGGCGAGGACACGCCCATCGGCCGGCCGGGCCAGCCCAACGAAGTCGCACCCAGCTTCCTGTTCCTTGCCTGCGAGGATGCGAGCTACATGTCGGGACAGGTGCTCCATCCCAACGGAGGCACCATCGTCAACGGCTAGGCGACGGCCGCGCTTCCGACCGGCCCCACCGGCGCCTCCTCGCCGCGCGAATAGGTGCCGGTGAGCAGCCCGGCGGCGAGCACCCGGCCGGCCATCGCCTTGACGATGGCTCCGCGGCCGGGCGTCTCGCCGACATCGGGGCCCGAGGCGAGCGCGAATAACTGGAAGGCATAGGAATGCGGCCCGTGGCCGGTCGGCGGATCCGGCGGCAACCAGCCTTCGCCGAGATAGCTGTTCCGCCCGACATCGCTCCCGCTGATGCTGCCGGCACCATCGGCGCGGATGGCGCCTTCCTTCAGCTCGCCCTCGTGCGGCGGCAGATCCCAGACCAACGCATGGACCAGCGGCTGGGGCGCGGGGGCGTCGGGGTCTTCGACGATCAATGCGAGCCGCTCGGTGCCCTCGGGGATCCCGGTCCAGAACAATGGCGGCGACACGCCCTCGCCATCGGCGGTGAAGCGTTCGGGCAAGCGGCCGCCATTGGCAAAGGCTGGGCTGGCCAGATGCAGCCCTTCGAACGATCCCAGCCCCGGCTGGGCGATCGTCAGCTTGTCCGAGCCCGCGCGCAGCCCTTTGAGCGCGCTCCCGAGCCAATGGGGTACATGTTCGAGCATCGGCTTCTCCTGCTTGTTAGCGACACAACGATCGAAACCGTGACACTTATCCGTGGCATCGCTCCGCGCATATCGGGATGCTGGCGCGGCATGCGCCTTTGAGGTAGCGCAGGCGGCATGAGCGCACCCCATATCGTCGCCCTGGGCGGAACGCTGCGGTCCGAGTCAGTGACCGGCCGGCTGCTCGCAACCGCATTGGACATCGCTGCGGCGCGCGGCGCACGCATCACGCTGCTGACCGGGGACGACATCGCCTTTCCGCACTACGAGCCTGGCAATGCCGAGGGAAATGCAGCGATCGGCCGCTATCTGGAGGCGCTGCGCAGCGCCGACGCGGTGATCGTCGGCTCGCCGGGCTATCACGGTACTTTGTCGGGCCTGGTCAAGACTGCGCTCGATTATGTCGAGCAGCTCCGCACCGACGAACGCGTCTATTTCGACGGACTGCCGGTTGGCCTGATCGCCACGGCGGCGGGATGGCAGGCGGCCGTATCGACGCTGCAGGCGTTGCGAACGATCACCCATTCCCTGCGCGGATGGCCGACCCCGATGGGACTGGCAATCAACACCGCGGAATCGGGGGACGCCATCGCCAGATGCCAGCCGCAGATGGAGATCATGATCGACCAGATCTTCGGTTTCCTGCGCCGCTGATTGTCGCGCTTAACGCTTTCGAGAGAGCTTGTGCGCTAGCAACCCGGTTTGAAAACCGGGGGGTTTTGGAAGCGAATGAAGCAGGCTTCGAGCCATGCGTTTGCCGGCGCGCGCCGCAAGGCGGTGCGTACGGTGCTCGCGGCAGGCAGCTGCCGGACGAGCCTCAACGAGATTGCCCAGCGATTGGGCAATCTCGGCTACCTCGTCGTGCTCGCCGATTCGGCATGCCAGGCGCTCGACATCGTCTCGGCGCGGGGCTTCGACCTCGTGCTGATCGACTCGCTCACGCCCGAGAACAATGCGATGCAAATGCTGGGCGAGAT
>JASLBO010000026.1 GCA_030146605.1 Sphingomonas sp.
GCGGAACAAGCCGCATCTCAACATCGGCACCATCGGTCACGTCGACCATGGCAAGACGTCGCTGACGGCCGCCATCACCAAGATCCTGGCCGAGACGACCGGTGGCACCGCCGTCGACTTCGCCAACATCGACAAGGCGCCCGAAGAGCGCGAGCGCGGCATCACCATCTCGACCGCGCACGTCGAGTATGAGACCGCGGCGCGTCACTATGCGCACGTCGATTGCCCGGGCCACGCCGATTATGTGAAGAACATGATCACCGGCGCTGCGCAGATGGACGGCGCGATCCTCGTGGTTGCAGCGACCGACGGCCCGATGCCGCAGACCAAGGAGCACATCCTGCTCGCCCGTCAGGTCGGCGTGCCGACGATGGTCGTCTTCCTCAACAAGGTCGATCTGGTCGACGACGAGGAAATCCTCGAGCTGGTCGAGATGGAAATCCGCGAAGAGCTCAGCAAGCGCGAGTTCGACGGCGACAACATTCCGATCATCCGTGGTTCGGCGACTGCCGCTCTGTCCGGTTCGGACGAGAAGCTCGGCAAGGAAGCGATCCTCGCGCTGATGAAGGCGGTCGACGAGTCGATCCCGCAGCCCGAGCGTCCGCTCGACAAGCCGTTCATGATGCCGATCGAGGACGTGTTCTCGATCTCGGGTCGCGGCACGGTCGTCACCGGCCGCGTCGAGACCGGCATCGTCAAGGTTGGCGAGGAAGTCGAGATCGTCGGCATCCAGGAGACCGTCCGCAAGACCACGGTCACCGGCGTCGAGATGTTCCGCAAGCTGCTCGATCAGGGCCAGGCCGGCGACAATATCGGCGCGCTGATCCGCGGCGTGGGCCGTGAGGAAGTCGAGCGTGGCCAGGTTCTGGCCAAGCCGGGTTCGATCAAGCCGCACACCGACTTCAAGTCGGAAGTGTACGTGCTGTCGAAGGACGAGGGTGGCCGTCACACGCCGTTCTTCGCCAACTATCGCCCGCAGTTCTACTTCCGTACCACCGACGTGACCGGCACGATCGAGCTGCCCGAGGGCACCGAGATGGTGATGCCGGGCGACAACGTTGCACTGGGCATCAAGCTCATCGCGCCGATCGCCATGGACGTCGGTCAGCGCTTCACGATCCGCGAAGGCGGCCGCACCGTCGGTGCAGGCGTCGTCGCCGAGATCCAGAAGTAAGCTGAAAGACAAACAACCGCCCGGCGCTCTCTCGAAAAGAGAGCGCCGGGCGGTTGCCTTTTTATGAGGGTGCCTGTAAGGGCCGCCCTCCAGTTTTTGGGTTTAACAGCAAGAGCCTCGATTACGGGGCCCGCTCTTTCGCATCGGTAGGTACCATGGAAACGCAGAATATCCGCATTCGCCTCAAGGCGTTCGATCACCGGGTGCTCGACCAGGCTGCCGGCGACATCGCCGACACCGCGCGCCGCACCGGCGCCCTCATCCGTGGTCCGATCCCGCTGCCCACGCACATCGACAAGTTCACCGTCAACCGCGGCCCGCACATCGACAAGAAGTCGCGCGAGCAGTTCGAGACGCGCACCTACAAGCGCATGCTCGATATCGTGCAGCCGACCCCGCAGACAGTCGACGCGCTGATGAAGCTGGACCTAGCCGCCGGCGTCGATGTCGAGATCAAGCTGGCCTGAGCCGATTTGGTCGCCGCCCCTGCGCAAGCGGGGTGGACAAGGAAGCGAAGCTGACATATTAGCCCGCCTCCAACGAGATTCGCGACGCTCTGCAAGAGAGTCGCATCGTTCCTCGACCGGATCATCCCGATCCGACGCAAGGAACCCGAGCCACTGGCTCACACGAGATAGGGATACCGCCGGCCTCCTCACGGAGAACCGGGTCTGCGTCCCCCGTCACCCTGCTTCGGCAGGGTTCAGCCCAGACGGGGGCTCGCATCATATTTTGGGCTGAGGGGGATCCCGTCGAAGCATTGCTTTGACGGGGACCCGCACGCACCCGAGGGAATGGTCCCGAGGGTGCCTCTGTATAGGAGCAATGGATCATGCGCACTGGCGTGATCGCGAAGAAACTGGGGATGACCCGCCTGTTCCAGGACGACGGCCGCCACGTGCCGGTCACCGTCCTGAGCCTCGAAGGCCTGCAGGTTGTCTCGGTTCGCGAAAAAGATCGTGACGGCTATACCGCCGTCCAGCTCGGCGCCGGCACGGCGAAGAGCAAGAACGTTTCCAAGCCGCAGCGTGGCCATTTCGGCAAGGCTGAAGTCGAGCCCAAGGCGGTCGTCCACGAATTCCGCGTCGACCAGGATGGTCTGCTCGAAGTCGGTGCCGAAATCTCGGCCGCGCACTACGTCGCCGGCCAGTTCGTCGACATCCAGGGCAAGACCCAGGGCAAGGGCTTTCAGGGCGGCATGAAGCGCTGGGGCTTCGGCGGTCTGCGCGCCACCCACGGCGTCTCGGTCTCGCACCGTTCGCTCGGTTCGACCGGTCAGCGCCAGGATCCGGGCAAGGTCTTCAAGAACAAGAGGATGGCCGGCCACATGGGTGACAAGTATCGCACCCAGCAGAATCTCGAGATCGTCGGCACCGACGTCGAGCGCGGCCTTCTCTTCGTCAAGGGCTCGGTCCCCGGCTCGAAGGGTGGCTGGCTGTTCGTCAAGGACGCCGTCAAGGTCGATCGTCATGCCGACGCGCCGTTCCCCGCCGGGATCCGTGATCCGCAGCATGCCGGCGAAGAGCATCACATCGCTGCCGTCGAAGAGGGTGCGGTCCACGAGACCGCGCCTCTGCCGAGCGCCGAAGAAGTAGCAGCCGGCGTTGCCGATGCCGACGCCCATGGCGCCGGTCTGAGCGATGCCGAGATCAGTGCGCCCCAGGGCGACACCACCGGCCAGGAGGGCTGAGCGTGAAGATCAAGGTTCAAACCCTCGACGCCGCAGAGAATGGCGACATCGAGCTCAACGACGCGGTTTTCGCGATCGAGCCGCGTGCCGACATCCTGCACCGCGTCGTCACCTGGCAGCTCGAGAAGCGCCGCGAGACGGCACGTGGCACGCGTGAGCGCGCCGACGTCGCCCGCACCGGCAAGAAGTTCGGTCGCCAGAAGGGCGGCGGTACCGCCCGTCACGGCGACCGCCGCGCTCCGGTGTTCATCGGTGGTGGTAAGGCGCACGGCGCCCGCGTCCGCGACTTCAATCCGTCGCTGAACAAGAAGATCCGCGCACTCGGCCTCAAGATGGCTCTCAGCAGCCATGCCAAGGCCGGCTCGCTGATCGTCATGGACAGCCTGACGATTGCCGACAGCAAGACGAAGACGCTGCTCGGCAGCATGGAGCAGCTGAAGTTCGGCAAGAAGACGCTGGTGATCGATGGCGACGCCGTCGACAACAGCTTCGCGCTGGCCGCCGGCAACCTGCACACGGTCAACGTGCTGCCGGCCCAGGGCGCCAACGTCTATGACATCCTGAAGAGCGACACGCTGGTCCTGACCCGCGCTGCCGTCGAAAAGCTGGAGGCGCGCTTCAATGGCTAAAAAGCAGAAGGATGCGATCGACAACCGTCATTATGACGTGATCGTCGCGCCGCACATCACCGAGAAATCGACGCTCGTCTCCGAGCACAACGCCGTTGTGTTCAAGGTCGCGAACGACGCCACCAAGCCCGAGATCAAGGCCGCCGTCGAGGCGCTCTGGAATGTCAAGGTGACCGGCGTCAACACGATCGTCCAGAAGGGCAAGACCAAGCGCTGGAAGGGTGCTCCCTACAAGCGCTCCGACATCAAGAAGGCAATCGTGACGCTCGCCGACGGTGAGCAGATCGATGTGACCTCGGGGGTCAATTCGTAATGGCACTCAAGAATTATAACCCGACGTCGCCTGGCGTCCGCGGCCTGATCCTGATCGACCGTTCGAGCCTGTACAAGGGTCGTCCGGTCAAGGCGCTCACCGAGGGCAAGACCAAGACCGGCGGTCGCAACAACAAGGGTCACGTGACCTCGCGCGGCATCGCCGGCGGTCACAAGCAGCGTTATCGTATCGTCGATTTCAAGCGCCGCCTGTGGGACAAGGAAGGCACTGTTGAGCGGATCGAGTATGATCCCAATCGCACCGCCTTCATCGCGCTCGTCAATTATGGCGAGATCGACGGCAAGCCCAGCGTCGCCTACATCATCGCACCGCAGCGTCTCGCGGTCGGCGACAAGGTCATCGCCGGCAAGAAGACCGACGTGAAGCCGGGCAACGCCATGGAACTCGCTTCGATGCCGGTCGGCACCATCGTCCACAATGTGGAGATGAAGCCGGGCAAGGGGGGCCAGATTGCCCGTTCGGCAGGCACCTATGTCCAGGTCGTCGGTCGTGATCGCGGGATGGTCATCGTCCGCCTCAACTCGGGCGAGCAGCGGTACATTCACGGCAATTGCATGGCGACGGTCGGCGCGGTTTCGAACCCCGACAACCAGAACCAGAATCTCGGCAAGGCCGGCCGCAATCGTTGGAAGGGCATCCGCCCGCTGACCCGCGGCGTCGCCAAGAACCCGGTCGACCATCCGCATGGCGGTGGTGAAGGCCGGACCTCGGGCGGCCGTCATCCGGTTACCCCGTGGGGCAAGCCGACCAAGGGTGCTCGCACTCGTCACAACAAGTCGACCGACAAGATGATCATCCGGTCGCGTCATTCGACGAAGAGGAAGGGCTAACATGGCTCGCTCAGTCTGGAAGGGTCCGTTCGTGGACCTCCACCTCCTGAAGAAGGCGCAGACCGCGCAGGAGACCAACGCGCGTTCGCCGATCAAGACCTGGTCGCGCCGCTCGACGATCCTGCCCGACTTCGTCGGTCTGACCTTCAGCGTCTATAACGGCCGCAAGTTCGTGCCGGTATCGGTCAACGAAGACATGGTCGGCATGAAGCTGGGCGAGTTCGCTCCGACCCGCTTCTTCCCCGGCCACGCCGCCGACAAGAAGGGTAAGCGCTGATGTCCAAGCCAAAAGCACCCCGCCGCGTTGCGGACAACGAGGCTCTCTCGGTCGGCACGCAGATCCGCGGCTCGGCCCAGAAGCTCGGCCTCGTCGCCGCGCTCATTCGCGGCAAGAAGGTCGGCGACGCGCTGAACATCCTTCAGTTCTCGACCAAGGGCATGGCCGTCGATGCGCGCAAGGTGCTCGCGTCGGCGATCGCCAATGCCGAGAACAACCACAACCTCGACGTCGACGCGCTCGTCGTCGCCGAGGCTTCGGTCGGCAAGTCGATCGTGATGAAGCGCTTCGCGACCCGCGGCCGTGGCAAGTCCACCCGCATCCTGAAGCCGTTCAGCCGTCTTCGCATCGTCGTCCGCGAGCAGGAAGAAGCATAATGGGTCACAAGAGCAACCCGATCGGTCTGCGTCTTCAGATCAACCGGACCTGGGACAGCCGCTGGTTCGCGGAAGGCGCCGATTACGGCCGCCTCCTCATCGAGGATCTCAAGATCCGCAAGTACATCATGAAGACGCTGCCCCAGGCCGCGATCTCCAAGGTGGTGATCGAGCGTCCGGCCAAGCTTTGCCGCATCTCGATCTATGCGGCGCGTCCCGGTGTGATCATCGGCAAGAAGGGCTCGGACATCGAGAAGCTGCGCAAGACGCTCGGCGCGATGACTTCGTCCGACGTTTCGCTGAACATCGTCGAGATCCGCAAGCCTGAAGTCGACGCCAAGCTCGTCGCCCAGGGCATCGCCGATCAGCTGGAGCGCCGTATCGCGTTCCGCCGTGCGATGAAGCGCGCCGTCCAGTCGGCGATGCGTCTCGGTGCCGACGGCATCCGCGTCGCTTGCGGCGGCCGTCTCGGCGGCGCCGAGATCGCGCGCAACGAAGGCTATCGCGAGGGCCGGGTGCCGCTGCACACGCTGCGCGCCAACCTCGATTACGCCGAGGCCGAAGCCCACACCGCTTATGGCGTGTGCGGCGTCAAGGTCTGGATCTTCAAGGGCGAGATTCTCGGCCATGATCCGATGGCGCAGGACCGGCTCAACATGGAAGCCCAGACGACCGGCGTGCGCCCTGCGCGCGACGATCGCCGCTAAGGACTTAAGAACATGCTGCAACCAAAGCGCACCAAGTTCCGCAAGGCTTTCAAGGGCCGCATCCATGGCGACGCCAAGGGTGGCACCAGCCTCAACTTCGGATCCTATGGCCTGAAGGCGATGGAGCCCGAGCGGATCACCGCGCGCCAGATCGAGGCGGCTCGCCGCGCGATCACGCGCCACATCAAGCGCCAGGGGCGTTTGTGGATCCGCATTTTCCCCGATCTGCCGATCTCGTCCAAGCCTGCCGAAGTCCGCATGGGCTCGGGCAAGGGCTCGCCGGAATATTGGGCAGCGCGCGTCAAGCCCGGCCGCATCCTGTTCGAGCTGGACGGCGTTCCCGGCCCGCTCGCGGCGGAAGCGTTCGAGCGTGCCGCGATGAAGCTGCCGATCAAGGTCAAGGTCGTCGCCCGTCTCGGCGACACCTCGCACCTGGAGGGTTGATAGAAATGACCAAGCCAACCGATCTTCGTGCGAAGAGCGACGACCAGCTGGGCGAAGAGCTCGGCAACCTGAAGCGCGAGGCGTTCAACCTGCGCTTCCAGGCCGCGACCAGCCAGCTCGAGAAGTCGAGCCGGGTTCGCGAGGTCCGTCGCGACATCGCCCGCATCAAGACGCTGCAGTCCGAGCGCTCGCGCTCGGCTGCGAAGTAAGGACAAGAGACCATGCCGAAGCGCGTGCTGACCGGGAACGTGGTTTCCGACAAGGGCGACAAGACCGTGGTCGTGCTGGTGGAGCGCAAGGTGAAGCACCCGCTCTACGGCAAGATCATCCGTCGCTCGAAGAAGTATCACGCCCATGACGAGGGCAACGAATATCGCGAGGGCGAGACCGTCCGCATCGAGGAGACGCGGCCGATCTCGAAGCTCAAGACCTGGCGGGTCGTCGACCGCGTGGACACCCACGCGACGCCCCAAAAGGCCGACGCCGAGGCTTAAGGCCCCGGCTGACATGAAGCTGATCGCCGGGCTTAAGTCCCGGTTGAAGTGAA
>JASLBO010000044.1 GCA_030146605.1 Sphingomonas sp.
GCGGGAGCGGATCGAAGCGGTGGAGCACTTCGCTGGCCGGGGCGCCCGCGCGGACCAGCTCGGCAAGCACCTGCAGCGCCGCGACGAGTCCGTCGCCGGTGGTCGCATAATCGGAGAGGATGATGTGCCCGCTCTGCTCGCCGCCGACATTGTAGCCCGACGATCGCATCTTCTCGAGGACATAACGATCGCCCACCGCGGTGCGGACCATGCCGAGCCCCTGCGCAGCGAGGTGCCGTTCGAGCCCGAGATTGGACATGACCGTGGTCACGAGGCCCCCGCCTGCGAGCCGGCCCTGCCGTGCCCAGCCGCCGGCGATCAGCGCCATCAGCTGGTCGCCGTCGATCACCCGGCCGGTTTCGTCGACGACGATCAGCCGGTCGGCGTCGCCGTCGAGTGCGATGCCGATCTGCGCGCCGCTTGCGACGACGGTCTCGCACAGCGTTTCGGGCGCCGTCGAGCCGACCCCGTCATTGATGTTCTTGCCGTTGGGGGTGACGCCGATCGCGACGACTTCGGCGCCCAGCTCCCACAATGCGGAGGGCGCGACCTGATACGCGGCGCCGTTCGCGCAATCGATCACCACCTTCAGCCCGTCGAGCGTCAACTCGCGCGGGAAGGTCGATTTGGCGGCATGGGTATAGCGGCCGCGGGCATCCTCGACGCGCCGCGCGCGGCCGATGTTCGCCGAGGCTGCGAGCGGCACTTCACCGTCGATCAGCGCCTCGATCGCCAGCTCGTCCTCGTCGGAGAGCTTGTAGCCGTCGGGCCCGAACAGCTTGATGCCGTTATCGGCATAGGGGTTGTGGCTCGCCGAGATCATCACCCCCATGTCCGCGCGCATCGACTGGGTGAGCATCGCCACCGCGGGCGTGGGCATCGGCCCGACCAGCACGACGTCCATGCCGACCGAGGTGAACCCCGCGACCATCGCATTCTCGAGCATATAGCCCGAGAGCCTTGTGTCCTTGCCGATCACGACGCGATGCTTGTGGTCGCCGCGCACGAAATGGGCGCCGGCGGCCATCCCGACCTTCATCGCCATCGCGGCGGTCATCGTCGAGACGTTGGTCGTGCCGCGGATTCCGTCGGTGCCGAAATATTTTCTTGCCATGCCCTGCCTGTTCGCGCCCTTGTGGCGTTTCGTGCCCGCAGAGATAGCGGCGAAAACTACAAAGGGCGAGCATGTCGCAACCTACCCGCATTTTACTGGCCCTGATCGCCGGGTTGATCGTCGGCGCGCTGTTCGCGGGCTATGCGCCGCAGACGGGGCTGGCCGTCGCCGAATGGGCACAGCCGATCGGGCAGGCATGGCTCAACGGCTTGCAGATGACGATCGTGCCGCTGGTCGTGGCACTGCTGGTCACCGGCGTGACTGCCACTGCCGAGGCTGCGCGAGCAGGCCGACTGGCGGGCCGCGCGATCGCGCTCTATGTCGTGATCCTGTTCCTCTCGGCCGCCGCCGCCGCGGTGCTGACGCCGCTCTTTCTCCAGATCTTCCCGCTGCCGCAGGACTCGGCGGCCAGCCTGCGCGCGGCGCTGGCCGGGGCCGAGAAGATCGGTCCGGTGCCGCCGCTCGGCGATTTCCTGGCCGCGATCATCCCCGCCAACATCGTCAAGGCGGCGGCGGAGAACGCGTTCCTCTCGCTCATCATCTTCTCGCTGGTATTCGCCTTCGCGATCACGCGGGTGGGCGAGGAAGCGCGCACGCTGCTCACCCGCTTCTTCATCGCGATTCGCGACGTGATGCTCGTGGTGATCAACTGGGTGTTGTGGATCGGACCGATCGGCGTTTTCGCACTCGCGCTGGTGGTCGGCGCGAAGGCGGGTACCGGCGCGTTCGGCGCGCTGATCCACTATATCCTCGTGGTCGCCGGGGTGGGTTTCGTCGTGACGCTGTTCGCCTATCCGGTCGCGGTGATCGGGGGGCGCGTCGGTTTCGCGCGCTACCTCCGCGCGGCGACCCCCAGCCAGGCGGTGGCGATCAGCACCCAATCCTCGCTTGCCACGCTGCCGGTGATGATCGAGGGCGCGAGCGGGCTCGGCGTGCCGGTCGCGGTCTCGGGCGTGACGCTGCCGCTCGCGGTCGCGATCTTCCGCGCGACGGGCCCGGCGATGAACTTCGCGGTGGCGATCTATGTCGCTCAATGGTTCGACGTCCCGCTCACCCCGGCGACTTTGGTGGTCGGCACCTTCGTCGCGACGCTCACTTCGCTCGGTTCGGTCAGCCTGCCGGGGACGGTGAGCTATGTCAGCGCCATCGCGCCGGTCGCCTCGACCATCGGCGCGCCGGTGGCGCCGCTGGGGTTGCTGGTCGCGGTCGAGACGATACCCGACATCATGCGCACCGTCGGCAACGTGACATGGGATCTGGCGACCACGATATGGCTCTCACGCCGCGCCGGCGACGTGCCGCGCGACGACGCCGACGCGATGCTGCAGGAAGCCGCAAACTCCTGATCATCTAGCGCTTCAGCGCGTCGTTGACTTCGATCCAATAGCCGTCGGGGTCCTGGAGGAAGATCTGGCGGATGCCGTCGGTGCGGCTGGTGTTGATCGCGCCGGGCGTGCCGGCGATGTCGGTCCAGCCCTGACTGCGCGCCTCGAGCTTCGCGATGATCGGATCGAGGCTGGCCACCGCAAGTGCCATGTGCACCCGCCGCGGCTGCGCGACCGGGGCCGTGCGGCCCGGCTGGATGTGCAGTTCGACGCCGCCCGCGAGCTGCATCCAGCGCGGGCCGCCGGGCGGGAACGGTGCGGGGATTTCGCCGAGGCCGAACATCTCGCGATAGAAGTCGATGCTCTTCTGCTGATCCGCGACCCAGATCGCGACATGATCGAGCCGGGCGACGGGCGCCGGCCTGTCCTGCGCCAGCGCCGGCGCAGTCATCAGGAGAAGCGAGGCAGCGAAGAGCGGAGTGCACAGGTTCATTCGGAATCTCCCCGCGTCGAACCTAGCATCAACATCCGTGAAAGTCGCAAGCGGACGCCGACGGGATTCGGCATGCCCGGGCGGACGGAGACTAGAAGTCGAACGATCCCTGGCATGGATCGAGCTTCCAGCGGCCAAGTTCGTGGTGCCGGGTAGCACCCACTTCGCTGTGGATCAGGACGAAATCGACTGCATCCCATGCGACCGGCGTCACGGGCTGCTGAAAGGGTTTGCCGGTGCGATAGGCCAGCGTGGCGTGCGGGCTGAAGCTCCAGTCGCGGCGACGGATACGGCGCCGGCTCAGGCTATGATCGAGCTGTCGATGCAGGTTCGACAGGCCGCCGATCCGCCGGCTGGGACGGAGCGCGATCGAGCGCGCACTGCCCGACAGGCGATCGAGCGAAATCCCGAACGGCGTTCCGGCCGCTTCGTCGCCAATCGCCAGCATCTCGCGTTCCAGATGACGAGGATAGCTCTCGAAATCGTCGGTGATGCCGATGGTGAGGTGCAGCCGTTCGTTGCTGACGTGACCGTGCGCGTCCGCGATCGCGTCGCGATAGACGCCGATCAGCGCGCGCTCTCTGACAGGCGGCTGGAGGGCGTAGAAGAAACGGTGACAGATTGCAGCCATGCGAAGCTCCTTCAGTGAAAATCGCGCGACTTGACCGGGATCAGGTCGGGCGCCTTGAGGCTGCGGCGCGGCGGCCAGCTTTCGAGTGCGCGTTGGCGCGGCAGCTTCAGCCGCTCGCGCGGGTCGATCGTCCCGCCATGCGTCGCGCCGTCGCCGGGCATGGTCATTCGTGGCAGTTCGAGTTCGCCGACGTCGCGCAACCACGGCGTGAGATCGGTGATCGCATCGGCGACGAGGTGGATCACGATGCCTTCCTTTTGCACCTTGCCGCGGATCGCCAGCATCGTCGCCGACATGACGGTGCGGCGGTTGGCCTCGAACCGGTCCGCCCACAGCACGGCGTTGGCGATGCCGGTCTCGTCCTCGAGGGTCACGAACACCACGCCATTGGCGCTGCCCGGCCGCTGACGCACGAGGATCAGCCCGGCCACTTCCACCCGCGCGCCGTCCTTCATCTGGGCAAGGTCCGCGCAGGGCATGATCCGCCTTTCCGTCAGTCGCTCGCGCAGGAAAGTGACCGGATGCGCGCGCAGGCTGAGCTGGGTCGCGCGATAATCCTCGACCACCTCGCGCCCCGCGGTCAGCGGCGTCAGCGCTACGGCGGGTTCGACGCTCTCGGGCACGGTAACCCTCTCCCGCGCATCGGCGGCGCTGAACAGGTCGAGCGGACGCTGGCTCAATCCCTTGATCGCCCATAATGCCTGGCGCCGGTTCAGCCCGAGCGCCTGGAAGGCATCGGCACGCGCCAGCCGTTCGAGCGCCGCGGGCTTCACCGCGGAGCGCCGCCAGACATCCTCGATCGAGAAGAACGGGCCCGTCCTGCGCGCATCGAGGATCATTTCGGCATCGCCTTGCGCAAGCCCCTGGACGATCCGCATGCCGAGCCGGAGCGGCTGCATGCTGGCCCAGTCCGCGTCGGTCCCGCAAAAGCTCCGGTGCCGGGGTTGCGCCTTTGCGCTTTCGGACACCATTCGCGTGTCCCAGGCGCTGTCGTTGATGCACACCGGCCGCGCCTCGACGCCGTGGGCGCGGGCATCGCGAACGATCTGCGCGGGGGCATAGAATCCCATCGGTTGCGCATTGAGCAGCGCACAGCAGAACACGTCCGGGTGGTGGCACTTCATCCATGACGAGGCGTAAGCGATCTTGGCGAAGCTGGCGGCGTGGCTCTCGGGGAAGCCGTAACTGCCGAAGCCTTCGATCTGCTTGAAGGTCCGCTCGGCGAAGTCGCGCTGATAGCCATTGGCGACCATGCCCTCGACCATCTTGTCGCGGAAATGCGTGACCCCGCCGGTCGACTTGAACGTCGCCATCGAACGCCGCAGCCCGTCCGCCTCTTCGGGCGTGAAGCCGGCGCCCTCGATCGCGACCTTCATCGCCTGTTCCTGGAACAGCGGGACGCCGAAGGTCTTTTCGAGCACCGCCCTGAGTTCGGGCTTGGGATATTCGGCTTTCTCCTTGCCTTCGCGGCGGCGGAGATAGGGGTGCACCATGTCGCCCTGGATCGGCCCCGGCCGAACGATCGCGACCTGGATGACGAGGTCGTAGAATTCCCGGGGCTTGAGCCGCGGCAGCATCGACATCTGCGCGCGGCTCTCGATCTGGAACACGCCGAGCGTGTCGGCCTGCTGGATCATCGCATAAGTCGGCGCGTCGTCATGCTGGAGTTCGTCCGAGGCCAGCGTCAGCCGCACGCCCTTGTGCTGGACGAGCAGATCGAAGGCGCGGCGCATACAGCCGAGCATGCCGAGCCCGAGCACATCGACCTTCATCAGTCCCAGCGTCTCGAGATCGTCCTTCTCCCATTCGATCACGCGCCGATCGATCATCGCGGCGGGCTCGATCGGCACGATCTCGTCGACACGGTGCTGCGCGAGCACGAAACCGCCCGGATGCTGCGACAGGTGCCGCGGCGTGCCGATCAGCTCGCGCGCCAGCTCCAGCGTCAGCGCAAGCCTCGGGTCCTTGCGATCGAGGTTGAGCGCATCGGCATGGTCGTCGTTGACATCGTTCGACCAGCCCCAGACCTGGCTCGACAGCGCCGCGGTCAGATCCTCGGGCAGGCCCAGCGCCTTGCCGACTTCGCGCAGCGCGCCGCGCGAACGGAAGCGGCTGACCACCGCGGTCATTGCCGCATGGCTTTTGCCATAGGTTTCGTAGATCCACTGGATCACTTCCTCGCGCCGCTCATGCTCGAAATCCACGTCGATATCGGGCGGCTCGCCGCGTGCGCCCGAGATGAAGCGTTCGAACAGCAGCTTGTGCACGACCGGATCGATCGACGTGACACCGAGCAGATAGCAGATCAACGAATTGGCCGCGCTGCCGCGGCCCTGACAGAGGATGTTCTGCGCGCGGGCGAACTGGACGATCGAATTTACCGTCAGGAAATAGGGCGCGTAGCCGAGCCGCTCGACCAGCTGCAGCTCCTTGTCGAGCAGTTCGACATAAACGGGCTGCGCCCCTTCGGGGAATTTGGCGGCGAGCGCCTTTCGCGCGAGCTTGTCCAGTGCCTCCTGTGGGGTGCGCCCGGTCATCACGACTTCATCGGGATAGCGATAGAGCTTGCTCAGCGCGCGCAAATCGAACGTGCAGCGCTCGACAATCGCCGCCGCCGCGGCCAGCGCCTGCGGATAGTCCCTGAACCGTCGTGCTATGTCCTCGGGAGATTTGAGGTGCCGGTCGGCATTGCGTTCGCGGCGGAAACCGAGTTCGTCGATCGTGCACTTGTTGCGGATCGCGGTGACCACGTCCTGGAGCATCCGCTTGTCGGGGTGATGGTAGAGCGTGTCGCCGGTGGCGAGCGGGGTCATGCCGTAATGTTCGGCGGCCTGTGCCAGTCGGTGCAGTCGCATCGCGTCGCCAGGGCGGCGATGTTGGGTGAGGCAGATATGACCACGCTCGCCGAACACGTCCGCCATCCAGCGCAGCGCCTGCGGATCGCCGATGTCGGCCATCCCCGGCACCAGTGCGCCGACCAGTCCATCGGCATGGTGCGCGACATCCTCCCAGTGGAGGAAGCATTTGCCCTTCTCGCCTTTCTGCGCATCGGCGCGGCTCTTGCCGAGCGTTAGCAGGCGCGTGAGCCGGCTCCACGCCAGGCGGTCCTCGGGCCAGACGAGCAGCGACGTACCGTCGACGAGGTCGAGCCGGCATCCTGCCACCAGCCGCACCCCCGTCGCCTCTGCCGCGACCAGCGCGCGCACCACGCCAGCCACCGAATTGCGGTCGGTCACTCCCAAAGCGGGCATCCCCATCAGTGCAGCGGTCGCGAACAATTCCTCCGGCGCCGATGCTCCGCGCAGAAACGAGAAATGCGTCGTCGCCTGGAGTTCGGACCAGGTCATCCGAACACTCCGTGGAGATACCAGCTGAGATCGCCCGTCACCGCGCGCTCGCCATCGCCCTTGCGGAACAGCCAGTAGCGGCGGCCCTGCTCGTCCTCGACGCGGAAATAATCGCGGACCTGCGCGCTTTCCGCGGCGCGTTTCCACCATTCGCCGTGAATGCGCTCGGGCCCGTCGGCGCGGACCACCCGGTGCGGGCAGCCGCGCCAGGTGAAGCGGCGCGGGGCATGATCGGGAAGCTCGGCGAGGACATGATCGAGCCGCTCGGGACGCCGCAGCAGCCGCGCCGGCTTGGGCCATTCGGGATGCCAGGGGTGGAGCGCGGGGTTGCGGTCGAGCTGGCCGACATCGTCGATCTTCGTCCGCGCAGTGCCGCTGGCCGCTTGATCGAGCACGCCCGTCGCCGCGACCGATCGCTCGGGCACGTCGCTCTCGACCGGACGGCTGCGCCACATCGCCGCCATGCCGATCCGCGTGGCGAGCGTGTCGACCAACGGCGCGAGATCGGGCGCGGCCTCTTCGTCGAGCCGCTCGGTGAAGGGCTCCGCACCCAGCGGCAGCGCGCGGCGGACATGGAGCGTCAGCGCGTCGATCCCGTAACCCGGCTCGACCTGCTCGATCCGCCGGACCAGCAGGCGCAGCAGATGCGCGCCGTCGCGGCTGGGGCGGGCGAGGCCGATGCGGATGCGCTGCGGCACGCCGTCGACGCGGTCCGCGATCAGCTCGACCCGGCTTGCGCCGAGGCCCTTTTCGGCGAGTGCGAGGGTGAGGCGGGGGACGAGCGTGCCCAGCCAATGCTCGAGCGCCTCGGCGGTGGCGATCGGCTCGGCGAAGCGCTGCACGATCGCGACAGGCTCGGGCGGGACGACGGGGTGCAGCGGCTCGGGCAGCCGTCCCAAAGCGCGTTCGAGTTGCGCGGCGAGGCCGGCGCCGAAACGCCGGACCAAAGGCGCGCGCGGCATCTCCGTAAGCTGCGCGATCCGCTTGACCCCGAGCCGGTGGAGCAACTCGACTGCGCCGGCATCGATGCGCAGCGCCTCGATGGGGAGGGGGGCGAGCGCATCTGCCTGCTTGCCGGGCGCGCAGCGTGCGGGACCGTGGAAATGCGCCAGCGCCCAGGCCGCGCCCGGGGTGTCGGCGATCGCGATTCGCGCGGAATAGCCCAGCCGCGCGAGCATCCGCTGCAGCCGCCCCGCCATCCTGGCTTCACCGCCGTGCAGATGCGCGACTCCGCTCAGGTCGAGGAACAGCGTGTCGTCGCCTTCGATCGCGACCGTGGGGGTCCAGCGCCGCGCAAGCGCCACCGCAAGGCCGGCGAGATGCGCGCGGTCGCCCTCCGGATCGGCGGGCCGGATGTCGAGTCCGGCGACCTGCGCGCGCGCCTGCGCCAACGCCATGCCGGGTGCGAGCCCCAGCGCCAGCGCTGCGGGATCGGCGGCGGCGATGACGATGCGGTTGCCTTCGCGGATGCTGGTGACGAGGGGCGCCACGCGACCCTCCCCCGCCAGGGGGAGGGGGACCATGTGCGGCATATTGGAGGGGGAGGAAGCACCAACGTTTGTCGGGCTTCCGCCCCCTCCGTCAGGCTTCGCCTGCCACCTCCCCCTGGCAGGGGAGGATATAAGTGCAGGCGGCCCTCCCTCATCGGGCGGCATCGCGCGGAAGGGGTGTCCCGCCGCCTCGTCGCGCCGTCCCATCTCGTGTCTCGCCGGCCGGCGGTGCGCGGGGAGCGGCGCGACATGGCCGAGTTCGTCCTCGCGCGCCCAGCGCGCGCCGGGGCGCCAGCCGCCGCCGCGCGGGACCGAGCACGCATGCTCCTGCTCCTTCGCCGCGGCCTCGCGCAGCGGATCGAGCGAGGCGCCGCCCGTTTCTGGCGCGCGCGGCTCAGGCGGCGCGGCGTGCCGCTCTGCCTGCCATAGCCTTTCGATCGGCCACATCGGCAGGAAGAGCGCAGCGACCCGTTGCATCGCATGCCTCCACTTGTATCTCGAAGGGCTCGCCGCCCTTTTGGCGCATCAGCGCCAATTGCCACCGTGCGCGCCCGACGCCTTCCACCGGAAGCGGCGTCGAGGGCGCACAGGCCACGCGCCAGCGCGTCACCGCCGCCGAAGGTGCCGCCAGCGGGTCGCTGCCCTCACGCGCATGCCGCCGCATCAGCAAGGCGATCGTGCGCCCGCCCTCGGCCGCCAGCTGGAGCCGGCGGCTCGCGGTCATGTCGGCACGCTTCACTTCGCCGATCACTGCGCCGAGCCCGCGATGGCGCAGACCTTCCTCCATCACCGCGAGCAATTCGGCGTCGTCGCGCGCCTCGGCATAGATCAGCCGCTTATGGGAGA
>JASLBO010000053.1 GCA_030146605.1 Sphingomonas sp.
TGTATTCGGCATTGCTCTGATGCCAGCCGCGCGCCTCCGCCGCGGTCAGCTCGGCCTCGATGCTTTCCGGCGTCATCGGCGTGGTCGCCGAATAGTTCGTGAAGTCTATCCGGCGATACAGCGCCTGCCGCTCCTCCGCGCTCATCTGCGCGAGCAAGGCGCGCCCGGCCGAGCTGGCATGGATCGGCACCCGATCGCCGACCCGCGCGAAATAGCGCACCGGCTGGCGCGATTCGGCTACCGCGACGAACATCGCATGCACGCCCGCCGGGGCCGAGATCGCCACGGTCTCGCCGCTCTCCTGCATCACATCGCGGATCAGCGGCCCGAGTTCCGCCGGCAGCGGATCGGCCTGCGAAACCTTCTCGGCCAGCTCGAGCCAGCGCGGGCTCGGATAATGGCCGCCGCGCGGCAGCGGCTCGTAGAGATAGCCCATCGACGCCAAAGTACCGACCAGCTTGAACGTGCTCGATCGCGGCCAGCCCATCGCGTCGGCGATCTCCGCGGCATTGGCGGGCCGCTGCCGCTCGGCGAAGAATTCGAGGATCTGCAGCGCATTGGCCGCCTGGCGAACGATCATGATGGAAGCCGTATGGCGCAAGCGCGGCCCCGGCAACAGCGTGTCGCTTGCCGGAGGGGCGCTTGCACACCCTCAGCGCGCCGTGAAGCCGCCATCGACCGGCAGCGCCACACCGGTGACGAAGCTCGCCTCGTCCGAAGCGAGCCAGAGCGCGGCATCGGCCACCTCCCCCGGCTTGACCAGCCGGCCGAGCGGCACCGCGGCGACGATCTTCGCCTCGTTGGCCGCCGCCTCGGCAGGATCGCCGCTGCGCCCGGTGAAGCCCAGTTTCATCGGCGTATCGGCAAGGCCCGGGCACACCACATTGACCCGGATCCCGTCGGGCGCGAGCGCCAACGCGAGCGACTTTGCGAGCCCCACCACGCCCCATTTCGCCGCCGAGTAGATCGGGCTCATCATCGATCCGACCAACCCCGAGATCGACGAGGTGAAGATGATCGAGCCGCCGCCGCGCGCCCGCATGTGCGGCGCCACCTGCCCCGCGCCGAGCGCCGCGGAAGTGATGTTGAGGTCGATCGCCTTTTGATAGGCGACGAGATCGAGATTCTCGACCGACGCCGGCCCAGGCATCCCGGCATGCGCCCAGAGGACATCGGCGCCGCCCAAAGCCGCAACCGCCTGATCGATGCTGCCGCGCGCCCCCTCCGGGGTCGAGAGATCGGCCGCGATGGCCGTCACCCGATCGGCGCCGAATTCCGCCACCAGCGCATCGAGCGCCGCCGGATCGATATCGATCGCCGCGACCTGCGCGCCTTCGCGCACGAAACGCTCGACCCCTGCCCGGCCCATTCCCGAAGCCGCCGCGGTGACGATCGCCAGCCTGCCCTGAAGGCGCATCATTCTCTCCTCAATTCGCAAAGGGATCGGCGAACTTGCCGGTGGTGGAGATCACGGTGGTGCGCGTCTCCAGATAGGAATCGAGCGCTTCCACTCCGTTCTCGCGGCCCCAGCCGCTGGTCTTGACCCCGCCATAAGGCGTCGACCAGCGGATGTAGCGATAGGTGTTGACCCAGACCATGCCGGCATGGATCCGGTTGGCGACGCGGTGCGCGCGGCCGACATCGCCGGTCCACAGCCCCGCGGCGAGGCCGTAGGGCGTGCCGTTGGCGATCGCGACCGACTCGTCCTCGCCGTCGAAGGGAATGATCGCCGCAACCGGTCCGAAGATCTCCTCCTGCGCGATCCGCATCTGCGGCGCGACACCGGCGAACACGGTGGGCTCGACGAAATAGCCGCCGGCAAAGCCCGCGCGCTCGATGCGCGCGCCGCCGGCCACCAGTTCGGCCCCCTCGTCGCGGCCGATATCGACATAAGACAGCGTCTTGGCGAGCTGCTCGGCATGCGCCTGCGGCCCCATATGCGTGGCGGGATCCATCTGGTTGCCGACGCGGACCCGGCCGGCGTTACGACGGAACGCCTCGACGACCCGGTCATAGACCGGGCGCTCGACCAGCACCCGGCTGCCGAGCGCGCAGCTCTGGCCGCATAGAGCCCAGGCCGATCCGGTCGCGGCGTTGACCGCGTTCTCGATATCGGCGTCCGCGAAAATGATGTGCGGCGCCTTGCCGCCCAGCTCGAAGCTGAAGCGCTTGAGCGTGTCGGCGCCGGTCTTGAGGATCGTCTTGGCCGTCGCGCCCTCGCCGGTGAAGGCGATCTTGTCGACGCCCGGGTGCGCGACGAGATGCGCGCCGGCGACGGGGCCGTCGCCCGGCACGACATTGACCACGCCCGGCGGAAAGCCCGCTTGCTCGAACAACGCGGCAAGCGCCAGCGAGGAGGCCGGAGTCTGTTCGGCGGGCTTGAGGACGACAGTGCACCCCGCCGCCAGCGCCGGCCCGAGCTTCCACGTCGCCGCCATCAGCGGCACGTTCCACGGCGTGATCGTGCCGACCACGCCCACCGGCAGCCGCGAGGTGAAGGCGTGGACGCTGTCATCCATGGGGATCGTCCGCCCGCCGCATTTGTCGGCGAGGCTGGCGAACCAGTGCCAATATTGCGGATGGAGGCCGATATCGCCGCGCGATTCGCGGATCGCGCGGCCATTGTCGCGCGATTCGACCCGCGCCAGTGCCTCGACCTGCGTGGCGTAGAGCTCGGCGAACTTGCGCAGCAGCCCTGCCCGCTCCCACGGCGCCATCTTGCGCCACGGCCCCTCGAACGCCGCGCGCGCTGCAGCAACCGCGCGATCGACGTCCTGTGCGCCGCCATACGCGACCTGCGTCCATGGCTGGCCGGTCGCCGGATCCACGCTGTCGCGCACCCCGCCGTCGATCGGCGCAACCCATGCGCCACCGATAAACAGGCGATCGAAGCGGAACTCGGTCATCGACATCACTCTTGGATTAGTCTCTATACATGGACATATTAGTCCTCACATGGAAACATGAGTCAAGAGACTTAAGGAGAGAGTCGGTGATTCCGCTGCTCAAGGGCATCCGCGTGGTCGAAATCGGTGCGGTGGTACTCGGTCCTTATGCCGGCCAGATCCTCGGCGATCTCGGTGCCGAAGTGATCAAGGTCGAGCCGCTCGACGGCGACATCGCCCGCAATGCGCACCCGCAGGGCCGAGGCGGCGGCGCGCTGTTCGTCAACAACAACCGCAACAAGCGGATGCTCGCGATCGACCTCAAGCGCGCCGAGGGACGCGCCGCGCTGGCGCGGCTGATCGGGACGGCGGACGTGCTGCTCCACAATATGCGCGTCGATGCGGCCGAGCGGCTGGGGCTGGGCTTCGATGCGGTCGCCGCGACCAACCCGCGGATCATCCACTGCGCCGCGATCGGCTTCGGGCAAGCGGGACGATATCGCGACCGGCCGGCGTTCGACGACATCATCCAGGCGGCGAGCGGGATGGCGGGGCTGGCGATGCATCACGGCGGCGCGCCGCAATTCGTGCCGACGATCGTCGCCGACAAGGTCGCGGCGCTGCACGCGGTCTACGGCATCCTTGCCGCGCTCGTCGCGCGCGAGCGCGGACAGCCCGGGCCATTCCGCGTCGAAGTGCCGATGTTCGAGGCGATGGTCGCGTTCCTGATGAACGAGCATCTCGCCGACGCCAGCTTCGCCGAAGACGGCGTGACCGGCTATCCGCGGGTGCTGTCGGCCAATCGCCGGCCGTTCCGCACCGCCGATGGCTGGATCGCAGTGCTGCCTTATACCGCCGAGCAATGGCGCCGCTTCCTCGCCGAGATCGGCCGCGAGGCGCTGTGCGAAGAAGCATGGTTCCGCGATGCGCGCACGCGGCAGGCGCGGATCGACGAACTCTATGCGATCCTCGCCGAGAGCCTGCCCGCACGGACTACCGATGCGTGGATCGAGAAGCTGTCAGCGCGCGACGTGCCGTGCGCGCGCATCGCGACGCCCGACGATCTGCTGCACGATCCGCATCTCGCCGAGATCGGGTTCTTCGACGTGCCCGAGGGCTATCCGGCCGGCCTGGCGCGGATGGTGCCGCAGCCGGTGCGTTTCGACACGGTGTCTCCTGCCCCCGATTCGCCGCCTGCCGGGATCGGTGCGGACAGCCGCGCGGTGCTGCGCGACTGCGGGCATGACGATGCGGCGATCGCGGTGCTGGTCGCCTCAGGCGTGGTCGGAGCCGGCCCGGGCTGAGGCGAAACGCCGACGCACCAGCGCATAGACCAGTGCCGCGACGATCGTCGCGTCGAACGCCGGCACCGTGGTCAGCGTCCAGCCCTGATAGGCGGCGAGCACCGCTACCACGATCGACCCCAGCCACGTCGCCAGCGCCGGCCAGCGTACCAGCGGCACCGCAGCGATCGAAGCGCCGGGATCGGCGTCGCGCCAAATGGTGAGCGCATCGATCACATAGATCGCGGCGATCGGCGGGATGATCAGCCCGAGGAACAACAGGAACGGAATGAACGCGTCGAGGATCCCCATCAGCGCGAAGCCGGCCCCCATCGTCCCGCCCAACACCGTGAACAGCCACGGCCGCACCCGCGGGAAAGTGGTGCCGAGCGACAGGCTGGAGGAATAGAGGTTGAGCGAGTTGACCGTCCAGGTCGGCAGCACCAGCAGGAACAATACCGGCGTGCCGAAGCCGAATTGCACCACCAGCTTCATGATGCTGGTCTCGCCGGTGGCGAGTGCAGGGATCGCCGCGGCGGTCATCATCAGCGGCGTGGCGATGGGGAAGGACAGCACCATGCTGGCGATCGCGCCGCGGGTGGTGCGGGTGTAGCGCGACAGATCGGGCATCGTCGCGACCGCGAGCATATAGGCGCCGATCAGCGCCGAGATCGCGATGCCGAAGCCCATCGGCTCTGCGGGGCTGGCGACGGGAACCGTCACCAGCCCGTGGCGGTCGAGCGCCGCCCAGACGACCAGCGCGAGGATGATGCCCAGCACCGGCACCGCCACCACCGCGAGCCGATCGAGCGCCTTGAACCCGATGATCGTCGAGACCGTCATCAGCGCGCTGCCGAGGATCACGAAGAGCGTGAAGTTTCCGGCGAAGCCGTTGGCCTCCGCCGCCTGCACCATCGCCTCGCCGAAGAACGAGGCGTTCACGCCGAACCAGCAGAAATGGATGAGCGCGATCACGGTGTTGATCAGCGCCGCGCCGCCGGTGCCGAACGAGCGGCGCACGAGCAGATAGGTCGAAAGCCGCGTCCGCACGCTGACCAATGCGGTGAGGCACCCCCCGGCGCACAGGATCACCGCCGCGATCAGCGCCGCGCTCACCGCGCCCCACAAGCCCAGCGCCAGCGCATTGTGCGCACCGTTGAGGAAGTCCGGCAGCCCGATCGAGAAGCTCGCGACGATCAGCCCGACCCGCCAGCCGGGAACCGTAACGCCCTCGGGAACCGGGCTGTGCGCGTGGAGTTCGCCGGCGTGTTCGGTCACGCCCCCCACCCGTTCAATTGCTCGATCGGCACATAGGCGTCGGGATAGCCGAACGCGCCGGGGCCGACGAAGTCGAGCGCCCGCGCGGTGCGCAGCATCGCCGGCGCTGCCGCGCCGACCAGTTTGACTCGCTGCCCGTATTTCAGCCGTTCGGTGGTGATGCTGTCGGCGGTCTCGCGGTCCATCACCGTCAATATGTCAGGCACCATTGCGACGATCCGGCCGTCGCGGCGCGCGAGCAGATTCTCGTTCTGGAAGTCGACCTCGACGCGCGACTGGCCGTCGAACGCCTCGATCACGATCCGGCCGACCGAAAAACCGCCGCGCGTCTCGCGCTCGAGATCGGTGATCTTGCCGTCGAACAATATCCCGGCATGGGCATAGAGCCCGCTCTCCCACAAAGCGGTGAACAATGCCTCGAACGGATCCTCGCCCGTCGCGCGCGCCTGCCGGATCGCCGCGCCGATCGCGATCGCCGCCGAAATGCTGCCGGGAACGGCATAGGCCTTGGCCTGCGCGCCGCTCAGCGGATATTCGACCATGTGCGCGATGCCGCCCAGCGCGATCGCCAGCGCGCGCGCCAGCCGCTCATGCTCGACATTGTCCGACGTCTCGATCACCGTCAGCGACCCCGACGATGCGGTGACCACGGAGGGGCAGGCCGAAATCCCGTGAATGTTGAAGATCGCCATCTGCGATTCGGGGAAAGCGCGGCCCATGCCGTCGGCATCGACCACCGGCACCCCCAGTTCGGCGGCGGCGACGAGGGGCGCCAGCCCGTTGCTGCCACCGATCTCGATCGGCATCACTGCGTCGATCTTGCGGCCCAGCATCGCTTCCAGCCGCTGGAGCCCGGCCATCGCCTCCTTGCCGCTCGGCAATTTCTCGACCGACACCGTCGGCGCGCCGACCCAGCCGCACGGCACGACCAGCGCATCGTCGGCCAGCGCATCCAGCGTCACCAGCTCGAAGCTGCCCCGCCGGGCGAGTTCGGCCTCGCCGAGGAGCATCGCATAATAGGGGTCCCCGCCCCCGCCCGACCCCAGAAAGGCCGCACCGGTGGCGAGATCGGCGAGCGCCGCGCGATCAATGCGCATGGGCGGCCAGGCTCGCTTCACGAGTGGCGTCCGCGTTGTGGCCCTCGACAAGGTCGCTCACCGCGCGGACCCGCACTTGCGCGGCCCGGCCGGGCATATAGCTCAGGAACACTTCATCGACGTCCACGATCTGCACCTTATCAATATCGCCCCCCGCCGCCGCCACGCGCGCGCGCGCCTCGTCGGACAGCTGCGCGATCACCGTCGCGCGCGGCACCTTGTCATAGCTGACGAGCTGCTCGACCTGCGCGCCGATCTGCGCGATCGCCGCCCCCACTGCATTGGCCACCCCCGCATGCGGCGGACGGATCACGTTGGCAGCACCTTTGAGCGTATCGGGAATCAGGAAATTGCCCCCGCCCACGGCGAGAATCGTCACGTCCCCGCGGGCGGTCTTCATGCGATCCACGGTTTCGGCCAGCATTGCCTGTATCCGCTGCCAGACCGTCTGCAGCACCGCGTCGCTCAGCCCGGGCAACCGCGCCCGATCGCCGAAATCCGCCCGACCGGTGGCGACCGCGACATCGCTCGTCGTCAGCGTGCCCCCGCCGAACAGCATCGCATCCTCGGCGATGCGGAAGCCGACCGAATCCGGACCGACCCGCAGCGCACCCGCGTCGAGCACCGCCGCTTCGTACAGTGTCGGATCGAGATGCACCCGCGTGCCCCCGCCCAATCCGATCGCGAGGATATCGGGCATGCGGAAATTGGTGCGCACCCCGCCGATATCGACCGCGATCGAGGATTCGCGCGGAAAACCGTTGGTCAGCACGCCGACATCGGTGGTGGTGCCGCCGACGTCCATCACGATCGCGTCGCTGACGCC
>JASLBO010000062.1 GCA_030146605.1 Sphingomonas sp.
ACTCGATTTGGCAAGGTCGGAGACGGCAAAGCCGACATGGTCGATCACGGGATGTCCTCCTTCAGGGAAACAGGTCCACTACCTCCGCGCCTTCGCCCTCGGCTTCGAGCAGCAGGGTGCGGTGGCAATGTTCGGGATTGCGCTCGAAGCAGAGCAAGGCGCTGGGCTTCTCCGCGGCGAGCGCGCGCATTTTCGCCGCCTCGGCCTGCGCCTCGGGAAGGCCGAGTTGGACTTCGTACACTGCCTCGAGTGTGGCGACATCGCCCTTCTTGGCCGCATCCCGGCCAGGCTTGGGGGTGCCGAGATTCTTGAGCAGGACATATTCGATTCCGGCGTCCTTCAGGCTCGCCGCGAGGATGTTCTTCGAGAAGCCCGGCCGCCGCGACAGCGGCACTGCCCGCACGTCGATCACGCGCTCGACACCCGCTTTGTGGAGCGCGGCGATGAACTCGGTCATCGTCGTCGCCTCATAACCGATGGTGAAGATCCTCATTTCCGCACGCTCCGCACCACGCCCCAGGCGATCAAGGCCTGGCCGGCGAAATAAGTCGGCCAGATCAGCAGCTCCGGCAGTGCCGATCCGGCCAGTGGCCCGAGCGCGCCGAAGATGAGCAGGTCGACAGCACGAACAACGCCGCACCCAGCCCGATGCTCGCCTGTGGAAAGCGGCTGATCGCGGCAGTGCCGAACATCGTGCCGAGCCCCGCAGCATATAAGGCGATCCCGGGCGCGGCGGCGCGGTCGGCGGGCAGTGCCCAGGCAGCCGCCGTCACCGCCAGCGCAATCAACACCGCTTGCCATAGTGCGCCGCTGCGGTTGCGCAGATACAATGCCGCCGCAACCCCATGCGCGGCGAGAAAAGCGATCGCGCCGGTCGTCAGCCCATGCGTCTCGAGCAGCACGTCGCCCAGCGCCCCCAGCCCCAAGGCTGCGGCGATCAACCAGCCGTCCGTCGAGCGCGCCTGCGATGCGGCCCAGAGTGCGAGCAGGCCAACGCCCGATCCCTTCCAGACGATATCCACCGTCGGCGCGAGCGTGATCCAGTGCGTCGCATAGTAACTGCCACCCGCGATCAGCGCGGCGAGGAAGAGCAAGCGGGAGCGAGGTGCGTCCATCCGGCGAACATAGCGCCGACGGGGCCTTTGTCATGTGCCGCACATACGGCTATTCGCCCGGCCGTGACTCATGACATCCATATCATCGGCGGCGGTCTCGCCGGGTCCGAGGCCGCATGGCAGCTTGCCCAGGCCGGGCACAAGGTAAAGCTCTCCGAGATGCGCGGATCGGGCAGCATGACGCCCGCGCACCATAGCGACCGCCTTGCCGAACTGGTCTGCTCGAACAGCTTCCGCTCGGACGATGCCGAGCGCAACGCCGTCGGGCTGCTGCATCAGGAGATGCGCGACCTCGGCTCGCTGATTCTCAGCCAGGGCGACATCCACAAGGTTCCCGCCGGGTCGGCGCTCGCGGTCGACCGCGACGGCTTCGCCGACGGCGTCACCGCAGCGCTGGCGGCGCACCCCAACATCACGATCGTGCGCGAGCGCGTCGATCAGCTGCCGGCGGAGGGCCTGACGATCGTCGCCACCGGCCCGCTCACTGCCCCCGGCCTCGCCGAGAGCATTGGCAGTGCAACCGGCAAGGAGCAGCTCGCCTTTTTCGACGCGATCGCGCCGATCGTGCATTTCGAGAGCATCGACTTCACCACCGCCTGGTACCAGTCGCGCTGGAACAAGGGCGAGGGCAAGGATTACATCAATTGCCCGATGTCGAAGGACGAATATCTCGCTTTCCATGCCGGGCTGCTCGCCGGCGAGAAGACCGAATTTCGCGAGTGGGAGAACGTTCCCTATTTCGAGGGCTGCATGCCCGTCGAAGTGATGGCCGAGCGCGGCGTCGACACGCTGCGCTACGGCCCGATGAAGGGCGTCGGGCTGGATGATCCGCGCACCGGCCGCTGGCCCTATGCCGTGGTTCAGCTCCGCCAGGACAATGCCTCGGGCACGCTGTGGAACATGGTCGGCTTCCAGACCAAGCTCAAATATGGCGCGCAAGCGGAGCTGTTCCGGACCATCCCGGGGCTGGAAAAGGCCGAGTTCGCGCGACTGGGCGGGCTGCACCGCAACACCTTCATCCGTTCGCCAGAATTGCTCGACGGCACGCTGCGCCTGAAGTCGCGCCCCAACATTCGCTTCGCCGGCCAGATCACCGGTTGCGAAGGCTATGTCGAAAGCGCGGCGATCGGGCTGCTTGCCGGCCGCTTCGCCGCCGCCGAACGCACCGGCCAGACGCTGGCGCCGCCGCCGCGCGAGACCGCGCTGGGCGCGCTGCTCGCGCACATCACCGGCGAGGCGGAAGTCGAGACCTATCAGCCGATGAACGTCAATTTCGGCCTGTTCCCGCCGATCGAGGGCCGCTCGAAAAAGGCCGACCGCAAGCTGATGTACACCAGCCGTGCCCGCACGGCATTCAGCGGCTGGATGCCGGCTTAATCCTCCACATCCTCCTTCGCCGGAGCAGCGGGGCAGGCGCAGCGTGGTTTGGCGCCGGTGCGCGGTTTGGGCGCGGTCGCGAGGAATTCGGCCCGCGTCAGCGTACCGGACTTGTCGGCATCGGCACCGGCGAACTTCGTCGTGGTTTTCGCGGCCCATTCGTCGAAGTCGAGCCGGCCGTCGCGATTGACGTCGAGTTTGCCATAGGCCTTGCGCCGCGAGAGCAGATACTCCTCGCGTGAAACTGCATCGTTGCGGTCCTTGTCGTAACGATCGAAGCGCTTCTGTTCGCGTGTCTTCGCGCTGGCCTTGGGTGCCTCGTCGGGCAGTGGCTCGTCGGAAAGCGTCGTCGCCGCGCGTGCCGCCGGGGCCGCAGGAAGCTTGAACTCGGAAACGGCCGAGCCGCGAAACAGGAACATGCCTGCGAGCATCAGCAACACCGCCGCGCCCGCGCCTGCGAAATAACGCCACATCGAAGGTCTCCCTCGATTGTCGAAGGCAACAGGCTACGCCTGTAGCGCGCGCTTGCAAGCCCCTACCTGCCGGTCAGCCGATGCCAGAGCAGCCGCGCGACCCGGGGCGGCGCGCCGATCGCCGGCGGTGCGTCCTCAGGCGCACACAGGTCCAGCCGCGCCAGATGCGCGAGCGCCCCCAATGCCCGGCCGTTGCGGCTCCAGCGCGTGGCGGCGGCCTGGCCGAGCAGCGGCATCGCAAGGCTCCTGGCGACTTCCGCTTCGCCGCCCCCGCGAAGATTGCGCGACAGATCGACGAGCGCCCAACCCCGCCCCGCCGCGACGAGGGGATCGCCTGGCGCCGCCCCCAGCGCGTGGCCGGCCGCCACGAACACATGCCCGCGCCCCGCCCCGAACCGCTGCAGCGCGCCGCTGTCCAGCACGTCCTCCTCGATCAGCACTTCCCAGCCATGGACGATCGGCACCAGCGAGGCCCCGCTGATCCCCTTGGGCAACACCTCGCGCTCGAGCGCGGTGAGCACGGGTTCGGCGGGCGCGGGATGCCCATCCAGCCGCGCCAGCGCCTCCCGCCACCAGGCGAGCCGCATCTGGCCGAGCGCAGGCTCGCGCGTCGTCCTGAGCAACTGCGCCAGCGCATCGTCGAGCGCCAGCAAGGCTGCGAGCGCACCCCGGCCCGGCGCCGGCGCGTAAGACAGCGCCAGCATCCGCTCGGGATTGGTCCCGGCGTCTCCGGTCATGCCCCTAGGCTCCATAAGCGTGTCGTTAACCAGCTGAGTTTAGGGGGTGTTAGCGGTGCGTGTGGCAGTACGCCACGTTGTTCGGGGACCGGGATAGCAAAAATGGCGGGCAATCGGCAGACCTTTGGGGAGGCACGGACGTTCCTGACGCGGCTCGCCCGCGATACACGCGGCAACACGCTCGCGATCATGGCGGCCGCGCTGTTTCCTCTGGCTGGCCTGATCGGCGGCGGGCTCGATGTCGCCCGCATGTATATCGTCAAGACGCGCCTGCAACATGCTTGTGACGCCGGCGCGCTGGCCGGTCGCAAGGCAATGGGCGGCGGCACTTGGGGTCAAACGATCAACGACGTGCCGAATTATCCCGATGCGACGGCCGAGCGCTTCTTCAATGTCAACTACAACTCCCAGGCCTATGGCGCGTCCGGCGTCACCAAGGCGTTCAGCGAGAATGCCGGCAAGGTGAGTGGCACCGCCTCCGCCGTGGTGCCGATGACGGTCATGCGCATCTTCGGCAAGACCGATGAGACGATGGAGGTGACCTGCGAGGCCGAGATGCGGCTGCCGAACACCGACGTGATGTTCGTGCTCGACACCACGGGGTCGATGAACTGCCCGGTCACCGGCGCCTGCGCGAGCAACTCAGTCGAGCAACCTGGCTCGAAGATCGCGGCGTTGCGCGTCGCGGTAAAATGCTTCTATGAGATCGTCGCGCGTCTCGATACCGACGCTGCATGCACCGGCGGTAACCCGAGCGGCGGAACGGGCAGCCAGACGCAGCTCCGCTTCGGCTTCGTGCCTTATGCGACCAACGCCAATGTAGGCAAGCTGCTCCGGAACGACTGGTTCGTCGATCAGTGGACGTACCAGAGCCGCGTCGCCTCCCAGATGTTTGGCACCTGGGCCAGTTGGGACGGCAGCAACCTGCGTTGCATCTCGCCCGCGACGAGTTGTGCGCTCGGGGCCTGGGCCAATCACGGCACCGCGACGACGCAGAACAGATCATCCGATTGCAACAATGCAATCCCGACCATCCCTCCCGAAACCTATGAGATCGTAGCCGGCAGCTCGCCGATCAGCGTCGCCAACAGCGAGACTGATACCCAGTTTAAGACCTGGGAGACCGTCAACCACAGCAAATATCAGCGCTCGTATAATTCCTCGACCAAGATTTGCACGCTGCAGGTTCAGACGCGGGTGATCGAGCGGCGTGCGTTTCGCAACCGTGCGACGGCATCCACCTCGGGCGCCGCCAGCGTGAACGCCTGGCTTTATCGACCGGTCGCAGTGGATGTGGGCGCATTGAAGGAGGGTAGCGGCTGGAAGACGGCGGGCATTACGCTGCCCATCGGTAATGATTTCACCAGCAAGACGATCACATGGGACGGCTGCATCGAGGAACGCGGCACCGTCCGTCAAGCGAGCTACAATCCGATCCCGGCCGGAGCGCTCGACTTGAACATCGATCTCACGCCCTCACTAACGAACTTGCAATCCTATTGGGCCCCTGCGCTCGATGACGTGCTGTATCCGCGCAAGACGACATACAGCAACAATTCGGGTTTCAACATGGCCGAAATCACGACGCTGACCAACTTTACCGGCCAAGCCTATTCCTGTCCGACCGAAGCGAAGAAGCTGCAGTCCTGGACCGACGCGGACGCGTTCGAAACCTATGTCGACAGCCTTCGCGCGAGCGGCAACACCTATCACGACATTGGCCTGATCTGGGGGGGACGCCTGATGTCCCCGACAGGTCTCTTCGCCACGGAGAATGCGCTGACCCCCCAAGGCGGCGAAATCGAGCGGCACATGATCTTCATGACCGACGGCGACGCCTGCACCGAGAACTACAACTACCAAGCCTATGGGCTGGCGTTCTTCGACCGCCGCCAGACCGATCCTAATGTCGTGCCGACTGGCGGCTGCACCTCAACAGGTACGCTGACCCAGCAGGTCAACGCCCGCACCGAGGTGCTGTGCAGCGCGATCAAGAACCGGAACATCACTCTTTGGGTGATCAGCTTCGGGTCGGTGGCATCGAGCACCGTCACCCGCCTCTCCAACTGCGCATCGCAGGGGCGCTATTTCAGCGCCAATGACGCTGCCGCACTACAGGCGACGTTCCGCCAGATCGCCGACCAGATCTCCGCTCTGAGGCTGACCAATTGACCCGGCGGGAACTATTTGCTGCGCCCGCCGGGCGCGCCTTCGCGCAGCTCGCGGCGTTCAGCCGAGACCGGCGCGGGGCCGCTGCCGTCGAGTTCGCGATCATCGCGCCGGTAATGGCGGTCATGCTGCTCGGCGCGTGCGAGATAACGCATACGCTCTACATGCGCACGGTGCTCCAGGGGGTGGTGCAGAAAGTCAGCCGGGACGCAACGCTCGAGAGCGGCGCGACCACGGAGCACCAGAACCTGCTCGACGATCGCGTCCGGGAACAGGTTCGCGAGATCGCCAACAATAGCCAGATCATCATCAGTCGACGGTTCTATCGCACCTTCGCCGAAGCCGCGAATGCGCGCGCCGAGGTGTGGACCGACACCAACAACAGCGGGACGTGCGACGATGGTGAGCCCTACGAGGATGCCAATCACAACCAGGTGTGGGATGCTGATGGCGGCAATGCCGGCCAAGGCGGCGCCAAGGACGCCACGCTGTACACGGTCAGGGTTTCCTATCCGCGCTTCTTCCCGTTGGGCAGCTTCATCGACGGATCGGAGCGAACGGAGGTGAGCGCGAAGACCGTGCTCCGCAATCAGCCCTATAGCGATCAGGGCAGCTACGCTGCCAAGGTCATTCGTAATTGCCCGGCCGCGGCGGCATCATGACCTGCCCGCGCATTCTCCAAGCGCGGCTGATCCGCCTTGGTCGCGACACAAGCGGCCTCGCGCTGCTGGAGTTCGCCTTCGCACTGCCCATATTGCTGCTGTTCGCGCTCGGCGGTGCCGAGCTCACCAACTACGTGACGACGCGTATGCGGATCAGCCAGATCACGCTCCAGCTCGCGGACAATGCGGCGCGGATCGGCACCGGCACGCAGCTTCAGGCGAAGACGATCAGCGAGGCTGACATCAACGATCTGCTGGAGGGCGCCAGACTGCAGTCGAGCGATCTCGACCTGTTCGGGCGGGGTCGCGTCGTGATCTCAAGCGTGGAGCCGGTACCCGGCACCACTGATCGCTACCGCATCCGCTGGCAGCGTTGCCGCGGTAGCAGGGTGTACACGCCGCGCTTCGGCACGGTCGAGAACAGCCAGAATGTCGCCGGCATAGGCCCGGCAAGTCGACAAGCGATCGCGCTGCCCGATGGAGTAGCGATGTTCGTCGAGGTCTCTTACGATTACCGGCCGCTGATCCGGGCGAGCTTCCTCCAATCGACTGCAATAGAGGAGATCGCGTCGATGATGGTTCGCGACGCGCGCGACACCAGCGACGACAGCGCCTCGACGAACTTGCATCCGAATGGCGTCTACAAGAGCAACGGCGTCACCGCCTCGACCTGCGAAACGCCCGCCTAGCCTCGGCGGCGGAAATCCGCCGCCGAGGCAACATCACCCGCGATAGGTCACCTTCTTCACCGCCGCGACCACGCGCGCCGCGTCGACCAGCGCGAGCTTCTCGAGATTGGCGGCATAAGGCAGCGGCACGTCTTCGTTGGTGACGCGCAGCACCGGCGCGTCGAGATCGTCGAAGCCCTGCTCCATCACCACCGCGACGATCTCCGACGCGATCGAGCAGACCGGCCAGCCCTCTTCGACCACGACGAGGCGGTTGGTCTTCTTGACGCTCTCCAGTACGGTCGCGGTGTCGAGCGGGCGCAAGGTGCGCAGATCGATCACTTCGGCCGCGATCCCCTCGCCCGCCAGCTTCTCGGCGGCTTCGAGCGCCACGCCGACGCCGATCGAATAGGATACCAGCGTCACGTCCTTGCCCGGACGCACGATCCGCGCCTTGCCGATCGGCAGGACGAAATCGTCGAGCTTGGGCACGTCGAAGCTGCGCCCGTACATCAGCTCGTTTTCGAGGAATACGACCGGATCCTCGCTGCGGATCGCGGCCTTGAGCAGCCCCTTGGCATCGGCCGCGTCATAAGGCGCGATCACGATCAGGCCGGGGACGCTGGCATACCAAGGGCCGAAATTCTGCGAATGCTGCGCGCCGACGCGGCTCGCCGCGCCATTGGGACCGCGGAACACGATCGGGCAGCGCATCTGGCCGCCCGACATGTAATTGGTCTTGGCCGCGGAATTGATGATGTGGTCGATCGCCTGCATCGCGAAATTGAACGTCATGAACTCGATGATCGGTTTCAATCCGCCCATCGCCGCGCCCGTGCCGACGCCGGCAAAGCCATATTCGGTAATCGGCGTGTCGATCACCCGCTTGGCGCCGAACTCTTCGAGCAGACCCTGCGTGACCTTGTAGGCGCCCTGATATTCCGCGACTTCCTCGCCCATCACGAAGATGCGCGGATCGGTGCGCATTTCCTCGGCCATCGCATCGCGCAGCGCCTCGCGGACGGTGGTCTTGACCATCTCGGTGCCCGCGGGGAGATCGGGGTCGGCCGCGACCGCGGTCTTCTCGACCGCGGCGGTGAGCTGTGCAGTGCCGGTCTCCTGCGGCCGGTTCTCCGAAGTCGGCTCGGTCTGCTGATCGGCCGGGGTCTGCTGCGCTGCGGCCGGGGCCGGGGCCGCAGAAGCGGCGGCGTCCTCGTCCTCGCCGGCGATCAGCGCGATCACGGTGCCGACCTTCACATTGTCGGTGCCTTCGGCAACGAGGATCTGTGCGATCGTACCTTCGTCGACCGCCTCGAATTCCATCGTCGCCTTGTCGGTCTCGATCTCGGCGAGAATGTCGCCGGACTTCACCACGTCGCCCTGCTTGACCAGCCACTTGGCGAGCGTGCCCTCTTCCATGGTCGGCGAGAGCGCCGGCATCTTGAGTTCGATCGGCATCTCAATAAGTCTCCACCAGCACGTCGGTGTACAATTCCGCGGGGTCGGGTTCGGGGGTCTGCTCGGCGAAGTCCGCGGCTTCGGCGACGATCTTGCGGATCTCCTGCTCGAGCGGCTTGAACTCGTCCTCCTTGACGCCGAGCGCTTCGAGCTCACGCTTGACCGCCTCGATCGGATCGGACTTGTCGCGCACCGACTGGACTTCCTCGCGGCTGCGATACTTGGCCGGATCGGACATCGAGTGGCCGCGATAGCGATAGGTCTTCATCTCGAGGATGATCGGCCCCTTGCCCGCGCGGACCCAGGCGAGCGCCTCTTCGGCAGCCCCGCGGCAGGCCAGCACGTCCATCCCGTCGACCTGGATGCCGGGAATGCGGAAGCTCTCGCCGCGGCGATAGAGCTGGTCCTCGGCCGAGGAGCGATTGACGCTGGTGCCCATCGCATATTGGTTGTTCTCGATCACATAGATGATCGGGAGCTTCCACAGCTCGGCCATGTTGAACGATTCGTAGACCTGGCCCTGGTTCGACGCGCCATCGCCGAAATAGGACATCGCGACGCCGCCATCCTCGTTATATTTGTGCGCGAAGGCGAGGCCCGTGCCGAGCGAGACCTGCGCGCCGACGATGCCGTGGCCGCCATAGAATTTATGCTCGGTCGAGAACATGTGCATCGAGCCGCCCTTGCCGCGGCTGATGCCGGCGCCGCGCCCGGTGAGTTCGGCCATGATCACCTTGGGATCGATGCCGTAAGCCAGCATGTGGCCATGGTCGCGATAGCCGGTGATCACCGAATCCGTGTCGCCGTTCAGCGCCGACTGCAGCCCGACCGCAACGGCTTCCTGGCCGATATAGAGGTGGCAGAAGCCGCCGATGAAGCCGAGCCCGTAAAGTTGCCCGGCCTTCTCCTCGAAACGGCGGATGAGCAGCATCTGCTTGTAGAATCCGAGCAGCTCCTCCTTGGAGGCCTTGTACCGCTCTGGTTCGTTTGGACGTTCGCGGTTCGGTACCGCAGGTTCGGTGGACGCTATGCGTGCCGGTGCTTTGGCCACAGGAAATCCTCATGCCCGGGGGAGGTCAGTGCGGCGCCTATAAGCGCGTTACTGGCCGGGACGCAACGTCAACGCGCGGCGAAGGATGACGATCGGCGAAGAAGCCGGTGCTACCTCCCGGATCGGCGCGTCCGCAGGCGCCGTTTCCGATCCCACGCAACCGAAGCCGCGCTGCGCCGTTACGACCGCCTGATTGCGGGGAGGTTTGTCGATGCGCCACGGGTTCTGCCATATTTGCACCGAACGCCGGGGCGCACAAAGCCGGTCCGCCGCATGACCCGGCATACGCGGGCTGCCGCCACATTCGCTGCCCGGATGGGCTTTGCTGCGCGTGGCTTGGTCTATCTGCTGGTCGGCTGGTTCGCGCTCGACGCCGCACGTCTCGGCAGTGCCCCAGCCGACAATCAGGAAGCGATGGGATCGCTGCTCGACAAGCCGCTCGGGCACGTCCTGGTCGCCGTGATCGCTGTCGGCCTCGCCGGTTACGCGCTGTGGCGGCTGAGCGAGGCAGTGCTTGATCCCGAGCGCCGCGGCTCGGAGACCAAGGCACTCGTCGAGCGCATCGGCTTCGGCTGGAGCGCGTTGGCCCATGCCTTTCTGGCGCTCTATGCCGGCAAACTGGCGCTGCATCTGACGCGGCCCGAGACCAATCCGAGCGAAGAGCGCGCGAAGAGCTGGTCAGGCTGGCTGCTCGATCAGCCCGGCGGCGAGTGGCTGCTCGGCGCGATCGGATTGTTGCTGATCGCGGGCGCCGCTGCGCAGGCATGGAAGGCATATCGCGGCAGCTTTGCGCGCGACCTGGCCGGCGACGTGCCGCTCCCGCGCTATGTTCGCCTTGCCGGACAGATCGGCTATGCCGCCCGCGCGCTGGTCTTCCTGCTAGTCGGGTGGTTTCTCCTCCATGCCGCGATCGAGGCGAGCGCCGAGGAGGCAGGCGGAATCGGGCAAGCGCTGCGGACATTGCGCGAGCAGCCGCAGGGACCCTTGCTGCTCGCTCTGGTTGCGCTCGGCCTGATGCTGTTCGGTGCCTACAGCTTCGTGGAAGCGCGTTTCCGCCGGATACGCGTCGGCGACTGACCGCGCTTATTTGTCGAGCGGAACGATCACTTCGTCGGGCCGCGCGACGTTGAGCTGTCGGCGCACCAGTTCGTCGACCATGTCCGGATCGGCGCCACGCCTGGGATCGAGCAGGTCGACCCGGTTCTTGATCTCGGCGCGCTTTTTGGTGAGCGCGGCATATTCGACGTTCTTCTGCGCCAGCTCGGCCTTGAGCGCCTTGGTCGCGACGATGCCCGTGGGCCCCAGCACGGCGTTGTAGCCGAAAAAGCCGATGGCGATCAGCACCGCGGCGGGAAGCCCCGCGCGGCGTAAAAGGGTATTGATCGGGGAAGTGCGCGCCATAGGTTTATTTTCGCGTAACCACGCCTGTTAAGCAAGGCCGCAGTTTCACTTAGCAGGCGACATTGCCGCAGATGCTCCCCTTCCGCGAAGCGGCAGGGGTCGGGGGAGGCCTTGGCTTCGATTCGAGAAGCCTGCCGGCACTCCCCTCCCCTGACCCCTCCCGCAAGCCGGAGGGGAACGCTTACTTCAGTACCGACCGCCCCGCATAGCGCGCGGCATCGCCCAGTTCCTCCTCGATGCGGATGAGCTGGTTGTACTTGGCAAGCCGGTCCGAGCGCGCGAGGCTGCCCGTCTTGATCTGCCCGCAATTGGTCGCGACCGCGAGGTCGGCGATAGTCGCGTCCTCGGTCTCGCCCGAACGGTGCGACATGACCGCCGTGTAGGACGAACGCTGGGCAAGGCTCACGGCCTCCAGCGTCTCGGTCAGCGTGCCGATCTGATTGACCTTGACCAGCAGCGAATTGGCATAGCCGCCGTCGATGCCGCGCTTGAGGCGCTTGGGGTTGGTCACGAACAGATCGTCGCCGACCAGCTGCACCTTGCCGCCGATCGCGTCGGTCAGCGCCTTCCAGCCCTCCCAATCGTCCTCGGCCATGCCGTCCTCGATCGAGAAGATCGGATATTTCGCCGCCAGCCCGGCGAGGAACTCGACATTCTCCTCGCTCGAAAACGTCTTGCCCTCGCCCACCATCTTGTAGGCGCCATCCTTGTAGTATTCGGTGGCGGCGCAATCGAGCGCGAGCATCACGTCGTCGCCCGGCGTGTAGCCCGCCGCCTCGATCGACGACATGATAAAGTCGAGCGCGTCGGTGGTCGAGCTGAGGTTCGGCGCGAAGCCGCCCTCGTCGCCCACGCCGGTGGCGAGGCCCTTCTCGTGCAGCTTCTTCTTGAGCGTGTGGAAGATCTCCGAGCCGCAGCGCACTGCCTCGACGATATTCTCCGCGCCCACCGGCACGATCATGAATTCCTGGAAGTCGATCGGATTGTCGGCATGCTCGCCGCCATTGATGATGTTCATCATCGGCACCGGCAGGAGGTGCGCGTTGACCCCGCCGATATAGCGATAGAGCGGCAGCCCGCGCGCGTCGGCGGCCGCCTTGGCGGCGGCGAGGCTGACCCCGAGGATCGCGTTGGCGCCGAGTCGGCCCTTGTTCTCGGTGCCGTCCAGCTCGATCATCGCGCGGTCGAGATCGGCCTGGTCCTCGGCGTCGAGCCCGAGCACTTCCTCGGCGATCTCGCTGTTGACTGCCTGCACCGCGCCCTCGACGCCCTTGCCGAGCCAGCGCGATTTGTCGCCGTCGCGCCGCTCGACGGCTTCGTGCGCGCCGGTCGAGGCGCCCGAGGGTACTGCGGCGCGGCCGAAGCTGCCGTCTTCGAGCAGGACATCGACCTCCACCGTGGGGTTGCCCCGGCTGTCGAGGATCTGGCGGGCATGGATGTCGATGATTGCGGTCACGTAACGGTCTCCCTATCTAGGGTATGTCGGATTGCCCGAAGGCGCGCGCGAGCCTCTAACCGCTCCTGTGGCCCCGGGCAACGCAGAGGATGGAACCGGCGCGCACCGCCATGGTTCTCTGCACGAGCAATGAAAGGGCCCAACCATGGCTGAAGAGAACAACAATTCCACTGGTGGCAAGTCGACCGGCGGCGAGCAGGTGAACCTCGAGGCCGATCCCCAGCTCGAGGCGACCGCGAGCAACACCGGCCCCGCCGCGATCAATTTCGACGCGGCGGACGCTCAGGCCGAACCGAAGCGCAGCTCGGCGCAGCAGCTCAAGGACGAGGCCGCGAAGCTCGGCACCCAGGCGACCGACCGTGCCCGCGAATTCGCCGGCCAGGGCAAGGAGCGCGCCACCACCGCGCTTGATGAGGTCGCCAAGATGTTCGAAGGCGCCGCCCTCGATGTCGATGCGCGGCTCGGCGAGGAATATGGCAAATATGCGCGTTCGGCGGCCCAGGGCATCACCAGCTTTGCCGACAGCCTGCGCAGCAAGGAAGTCGACGATCTGATCACCGATGCGACCGCGCTGGTGAAGAAGAGCCCGGTCATCGCCGTCGGCGCAGCCGCCGCGGTCGGCTTCGTCCTCGCCAGGCTGATCAAGTCCGGCGTCGACGCCGCGTCCGATGCCGGCGAGCGCAAGCCCGCTGAAACACCCGACGCCTGAAAGGCTTCGGGGGGTGGCCGAGCCGGAGACTGAAGAGAGCATCGGCGCGCTGATCGGGCGGCTGGTCGAGGACGGCAAGGGCTATGCCCGTGCCGAAATCGGCTATTACCGCACGCTCGCGGTGAGCAAGCTCGGCGAGGCCAGGTCGGGGGTAATCCTCGGCGTGGCCGCGCTGGTCATCGCACTCTGCGCGGTCACCGCTTTGCTCGTCGGGCTGATCCTGTCGCTGGCCACTCTGGTTGGCCCGGGCTGGGCCACGCTGATCGTGATCGTCGCCGCGCTGGCGCTGTCCGCGCTGCTCGGCTGGCTCGCATATAAGCGCTTCCAACGCATGTTCGGGAGCAAATCGTGAGCACCAACCCCGATCTGCTGGCGGCCGAGGCGCAGGCACGGCTTGCGCGCACGCGACTGTTCGGAACGCTTGGCGAGGTGCAGGAGCGGCTCCGGCCGTCCACCCTCGCCCACAATGCAGTCGAGTCCGCCTCGCAGGGCATCGTCTCCACGGCGCAGAAGGGCGCCGAAGCGGTGCGCAGCCGGCCGGTCGCCGCCGCGGCAGTGGCCGGCGCAGTCGGTCTGTTCCTCGCCCGCGGCTGGATCGGCAGGCTGCGTCGCCGCCGCAATGAAACCGCCCCCGTCCCCGATGGTTTGAACCGCAAGACACCCGCGACATCCGCGAAGAAAGGACAACCGATATGAGCACCGCCAGCAGCAATGCGAAGCCCGGCGCCGCAAGCCAGAATGCCGAGGCGACCGAGCAGCACAACGCCGGCGCAACGGCGCGCGCACGCCAGGCCGTTGAGGGCATCGGCGACAATCCCGCCGCTTTGCTCGCCGGCGGCGTAGCGCTCGGCGTATTGGTCGGCGTGCTGCTGCCGCGTGCCGCCAAGGAGCGCGAATTGCTCGATCCGATCGGCCGCACGCTCGCCCAGCGCGCCACTGCCGCGGCGCAGGCGGCGCGCGAGGCCGGCCGCGAGGAAATCAATTCGCTGATTCCCGATCGCGACGCGACCAAGGAGCGGGTCACGGCCTTGTTCGGGAACGTCCTCGATGCCGCCAAGGGTGCGGGGCAAAAAGCCTAAGGGTCAATTCGGGGTTGAGCGGTGACGGCTTTGCCCGGTAAGGGCAGCGCCAACCCGCTCTCCCCAGGAGACCCCATGAGCAAGCTTCACCTCGTCTTCGGCGGTCGTGTGACCGATCCGCAGACGCTCGACTTTCAGGATCCCTCCAGGCTCGACGTGGTCGGGGTCTTCCCCGATTACGCCAGCGCCGAAAAGGCGTGGCGGGCGGCGGCGCAGCGCACGGTCGACGATGCCGAGATGCGGTATGTCGTCGTCCACCTTCACCGGCTGCTCGAGCCGGATCTGGACAAACCGGCCGCCTAGGCCCGCCGCCGGCGCCACATCAGCAACGGCCTTGCGAGGGCTAGCCCGACGGTGAACCCGCCGATATGCGCCGCCGTCGCGATAGCGATCCCTTCGAGCCGGAAGGCATAGGCCATCAGCAGGTTTATGCCGACCCATGCCGCCCCGAGCCACAATGCGTTGACCAGCCGGGCCGGAAGCGGTCCGATCGCTGTCGCGCGCGACCGCCCGAACAGCAGCGCATAGGCGCC
>JASLBO010000073.1 GCA_030146605.1 Sphingomonas sp.
CACAATATCAAGACGGTAGGGGTTGAAAAAACCGTGACCTTGAGCGCTATCGCCGCACCCAAGGAAGGGCTCAAGGAATTCCCGCGCTTTTCGGGGCGCCTCGTTTACACAGGGCCGGTAAGCGGTCCGAGGAGCGCCACCTTCGATTTCATAGTGTTCCGAAGCGCTGCCGCGCCACACGGCACCACTCACAGGATGGCCGGAGTGGGTCATTTGCCCGACGCGATCATAAGCAAGCGCGGGTAACGCACTGCAAATGATGGCAAGCGCAATCGCTGGCCTATACACCCGTAATCGCCTTGGTGCAGTTGCTACATAATGCCGGGCGGCGTACCGGGGCCGACGACCAAGGCCGATTGCCTCAACGCGCTGTGGCGTGCGCTGCTGCGCGACGAGGCGGCGGAAGGTTTCACCGCGACGGGCATCGCGCTGCACGATGCCGAGGACATCGTTCATCCGCTCGAGCTTCAGGTCTATGCGCGCTGGCTGCAGGATTGCGCGACGGTTCAGCTTCCGGTGCTGCCGCTGCCGCATCCCCCGTCGCGCTTCGTCGCGGGACATTATTGCGACGAGTTCGCCGAACCGAATTGGGCGCTAGTATAATTGTTCCGGTGACCTAGACGAGCGCAGATCATCGTGGGCATGTGCCGTTGGATAGGGCCGGTACCACAGAGGGTCAGGTGGCGAACCCGAAGTAGCTCCTAACCCGGCAATTCTCCTCTCGGCCCTGGCCGACGTCGCCAACAACACAAAGCGCTTGAAATGTAGGAACATAAAGTGAACATAGATCGACTCCAAAGTACGGGAGTCTTGCTATGGATAGCTGGAGCGACGCGACCCTCTTGGCAATCGCAGCGATCATCACGAGCCTGTCGAGTCTGGTCTGGGCATTTCGGCGCGAGCGCCACAGCCGGGACGATTGAGGACCGGCAGTGCCTCACCATTAAGGTGAGGTGACAACGGACCCCGGCAACGCATGTTTGCGTTTTGCCGGATGTATTGAACGAAGGCTCCGGCGGGAATCGCCTGCCGGAGCCTTTGTCTCAATAGCGCTCTTCGTTGCGACCGGGATCCACTTGGGATGAAAATCCCAGCAATACACGCTGCTGCACCCAATCCATGGGGATGCTGGTGTTGAGCAGCTTGCGCCTGGTGAGACCGGGAGGTTGGCGGCCGTCGATGATTGCGGCGATAATGTCGGGAGCGAGATAGTTGAGCCGTAGGGCACGCATTACCATGGGCTCGCGGCAATGGAGGCGCTGCGCGACTTGCGCGAAGGTTAGGTTGCGGTTCTCATAGACCAGTGCTTGCGCCCGCCTGGCGAAGGCCATGAGATTGACCAGACTACGTTGGGGCGTGCCGCGCTCCGCCGAGACGTCAATTGGAAGGCGGAACCGTCGCTCGGCTCGCACCGTGAAGGCCTCACTCTCAAGGACGTGGATATGGTGGTGCTTGGCGTCGGGATTAACTCCGCGGCGAAATAATCCTTTGCCCGACCATGCGAGCAGCGCCCGGACCTGTTCGCACCTCAAGATGATGCGTACGCGCTCGCGCGAAATCTCGATCCGCTCGATCAGTGCTTCCCAGGCGCGGCGCAGCTTGCGGCGATCACAGGTGTCGAGATAGCGCGCGACCGTGGTGCCACTGTCTATCAGCTTGTCGGTGTCGGCATCCCGGTAACCGAGCGCATGCACGGCTTTGCTAATGCCTTCTCGGTCGCGATAGAAGGCGCAAACCACGGCACGGATCAGATTTTCGAGATCTCCTGCGTTCGCGCGAAGCGCCCGCGTCCCGGCTTTGGTGAGGCGGTGGTTCGACGTGGAGACATAGTAACGCCGGGAGGTCAGTGTACAATCGCGCGCGCCCGGCCAGATCACCATTTGCCGGCCCAGGTCGTCGAACAAAAGGCCGAGCAGGAGATTGGTATCCGCGGTGACCGGCGGGCGCTTGAGCTTCCTGCTCTCCTTGAGCTGGCGCACCGCCTCCCATGTCTCCCTGTCGATAATTGGCTCGTGAAGGGCGGGGATCACCTCACCGTCAACGTGAAATTCGCCGAGATAGGCCGGGCGGGCCAGTATCCCGTAGATAAACGATCGGGTGACTGGAGAGCCGCCGCACATATTGCCGCCACGCCCGACCCACTGTTTGGATCGCATGCCTTCTGCGACCATGCGCTGCGTCACTTGGTTAGAACTGCCGAGTTCGAGATAGAGACGGTGGATCTCGCGTATCTTCGCCGCCTCGAGCTGGTTTACGACCAAGCGGCGCTCGTTCAAATCATAGCCAAACGGTGCGGCGCCGCCGACCCAGCGGCCCGCGCGCCTCAGCGCGTGCGACTTGTCCCGAATCCGGTCCGAAAGCATCTCGCGTTCGAACTGAGCGAAGGTCAGCAGGATGTTGAGCACAAGGCGCCCGAGGCTGTCCTTGGTGTCAAACGACTGGGTTACGCTGACGAAAGTCACTTCATATTGGTCGAACAGCTCGATCAGCCGAATGAAGTCCGATAGCGAGCGTGTGAGCCGGTCGAGCTTGTAGATGACAATGACGTCGACCAGCCCTTGCTCCACCGCGCCAAGCAATCTGGTCAGACCCGGGCGGTTGAGATTTCCGCCGCTAAAGCCGCCGTCTTCGTAGTGTTCGGCCGCCTCAATCCACCTGCGATGGCGCTGCGATCTGATATAGGCCGAGCAGATGTCGCGCTGGACGGCGAGGCTGTTGACGTCCTTGTCCAAGCCATGTTTTGCGCTCTTGCGGGCGTAGATCGCGCAGCGCATGGGCCGGCTTTCGTTGAGAAGCGACTGCATCGCTTATCCTTTCGACCGAATCGCCCGCTCAATCGTGAAGATTGCCACTTGACGCGGTTCAGGTGCGGAAAAAGACGTCGGACCACTTACCACCCCACTCCTGCCGTTCGGCTTCCACCCTCTCCGCAACTTCCCTCTTCTGCCAGACTGGTATCTAATGATATCTCAGGAAAGAAGGATTTGGGTCCCACTGACGGTCCCATGCATATCGGCGATCTGATGGAGCGTCTTCGGACTTCCCCGTCCGCGATTTCGACCGCCGGAGGGCCGTTGCGCCGCGGAACCTCGCGAATTATTCTGTGGTCTGGAGGCAGGAAGCTGTCGGTCCGCTGACGCCCCATCTCTGGTCGTTTAAATGCGACGGTCGTTTACCTGGAAGCGGACTTTCACGCCCCCCGTTATATACCTCGCGCATGGTACGCCAAATTTTCGCCTATCCGTCGCCGATTGAACTGTCTGAGGCGGACTCCCCGGAGATCGCAAGGCTGTATGGCCGCTGCGCCGACTACTTCCAGCTTCAAGATGGCGTGGCGCCCACCGCTGTCGACTCCCACGAGCTTTTCACCGATGTGCCGCCTGCGAAGGATGCTCACGATCAAACGGTTCTGGGCTGGCGGGGCGATGACGGCCTGTATGCAATCACATCAATCCTTCGCGACCACCCTCGCGATGGCACATGGTATCTCGGTTTCATGATCGTGGATCCTGCCCGGCGGGGTCGCGGTCTTGGCCGGTTGATCTATGCGGCGGTTGAGGATTGGGCCAATGCGAAGGGCGCCCGTGAAATCCGATTGGCTGTCCTGGAAGCGAACGAAGCGGGCGAACGCTTCTGGCGCTCGCTTGGCTTTGGCGAGTTTCGACGGGTGGGGCCGCATACGTTTAAGGCACGTAGCCATTGCCGGATCGAACTCAGCCGCCAGATCAATGGCGCCCAAGCCGCGGGCGATGGCGAAGAACTGACTGACGCTCACCACCCAAAACCGCCGTTCTCCAAAGCCAATCGACGCAATGACGCGCGCAGCGGAAGCTCGCAAGCTGGCCGACGAGCTCCGCTAGCGACACCCTGCCCTGTCAAAGCCGTATAAAGGAAGCGGAGCGCCTGAGGACGATCGCTTACATGACGCATGCCGTTGATTGTGCGTGCTATAATAACTGGTGCGCATCTCACCGGCATCGCGAGCGGCAGCCTTGGTCGTCTCTGCGGACCTTGTGGCCGCGGCCGCAATACCGGTGCGTTGAGCGATCGATAACTCCGAGGTCGGCGAAGCTCCGTTGGCCTGGACCGTCAGGCGAGCGAGATTTCGTATGTCCCACCACGACCGCATCGCTCTGCCGGGTCAGCGCCATGATCTGACTGCAAGCGATGACCGTGTTCAACGGCTGGAAGCGCTTGCCCGCGCGCAGTCACGCCTGGCGGAAGCGGAACTCGATCTGGAAGAATTCATGCAGCTCGTTGTCGATGAACTTGAGCAACTCGTCGGCCCCGCGGCCGTCGTGCTGGAACTCGTCGACGGGGGCGACATGGTGTACCGGGCGACGAGCGCCCCATTGGCGGCGTTCAAGGGGTTCCGCATCCGCCGCGAAGGGAGCCTCTCGGGGCTGTGCGTCGAGCAAAGAGAGCTACTTGTTTGCCACGATACTCGCGTCGATTTGCGCGTTAACGCCGAGGCATGCGAGCGCACCGGTGTACGATCGATGATCTGCTGCCCGTTGATCAGGCGCGGCAAGGCGACGGGCGCCCTGAAGATTTGCTCCGACGTCCCGAACAGGTTTGCGGGCGAGGACGTGCATGCACTCCGCCTGCTCACTTCGGCCCTGGCCTCAGAAATCGGCAAGCAGGTTCGTCACGAGCAGACGACCCGTAGGCTCGCGCAGCAGAGCCGGTCGATGCAGGCGCTTTCGCTCGAGGTGAGGGAGCGCCTGGATCTGGAATCGACGTTGCGGTCGAGGGAACAGCGCCTGGCAGGCATCATCGCCAATGCGCAGCAAGCCATCATTACCATGACGAGCGAGGGGGTCATTACGTGCTGGAACAAGCAGGCGGAGGTCACCTTCGGCTGGACCGAGGGAGAGGCGCTCGGGCGCGATCTCGCTGAGCTGATCATACCATCGGATATCCGCCCCATGCATGTGGCCGGCTTGCGGCGCTTCGTGGCCGCCGGCAAAGGAACGCTCATCGGCAGAACCATCGAGGTTCAAGCGCTCCATCGAAGCGGCGCCGTGATCCCTGTCGAACTTGCGATCAATGCCATCCGGCTGGGAGACGGCTGGGAATTCACCGCGCTGCTGCATAACATCTCGGAACGTCGCAAGAAGACCGCGCAGTTCGAGAACGCCTTCAACCATGCCCCGATCGGAATGGCTTTGGTAGGCCTTGAGGGAGCGTTTCTCCGGGTCAATGCGGCGTTTTGCAATATCGTCGGCTACTCCGCCGATGAGCTCGAAAAGCTCGAGTTTCGCGCGGTGACGCATCCGGCAGATGTCGCGCTCGGCACGATCGAGATCAAAGACCTGATCGCCAGGTCCATCTCGAGCTTTGAACTCGACAAGCGATACGTGCACAAAAGCGGGCGCAGCGTCTGGGTGAGGCTTTGCGTCTCACTTGTCGAAGCGGAAGACGGCTCGCCTCAGCACCTCATCGCCCAGGTGGAAGATATGACCAACGAGCGGGAGGCGGAGAACCGCTATCGCCTGATGGCGACGAATACCACCGACATGATCACCACGACCGATCTTGAGGGGCGGGTCACGTTCATCTCGCCGGCTTGCCAAAAGATCTTAGGCCTCGATCCAAACAGCCTGTTGGGCACACGCGCTTTCGATTTCGTGCATGCCGAGGATTTACCCCGGCTTCGGCGGGAATATTCGCGTCTTATCGGATCAGGCTCTGCTGACCCGGTGCGGTGGCGTGCTCAGCGGACTGACGGTGAGTGGATCTGGCTGGAGTCCAGTATCGGAGTTCTTAAAGACGAGCAGCAGGACGAGCCCACTGGCTATATCGACGTGGTCCGAGACATCACAGATCGAAAGAAGCGCGAAGACGCACTCGACGAAGCCCGATCAAAGGCGGAGCAGGCGGTCAAGTCCAAGTCCGATTTCGTGGCCAATGTGAGTCACGAGTTGCGGACGCCGCTCAACAGCATCATCGGCTTTTCACATCTCCTCACGGAGGCCCCCGAACTAGGCGAGGAAACGCGGCGCCGGGTAAAGCTGATACACAGCGCCGGGCAAGCCCTGCGCGGCGTGATCGACAATGTTCTCGATTTCTCCAAGCTGGAGGCCTCTTCCGTCGAACTCGACTGCGCGCCGTTCGACCTTCTTGAGTTCGCCCGCGAGACCGTGGCGCTGATGGAGCCGCAGGCTGTAGCGAAGGATCTGGAACTTCGGGCACTGCTCAGTCCGGATGTCCCCGGATGGGTGACCGGCGATACCGGCCGGCTTCGGCAGGTAGTACTCAACCTGTTGTCCAATGCGGTGAAGTTCACGCAAGAAGGCGCTGTGACGTTCACCGCCTGGCCCGTTGGGAAGGAGGGGGTGGATCGAAAACTCCGCTTCGAGGTGCGCGATACCGGTTCCGGCATCCCCGCAGAGCGGATGAACACCTTGTTCAGCCGCTTCGTTCAGGGGGGCGCCGGGATCGCCGCACATTATGGCGGCACCGGCCTGGGTCTGGCTATCAGTCGCCAACTCGTCGAGCTCATGCAGGGACAGATCGGCGTTACGAGCAAGCCGGCCGAAGGCTCGACATTCTGGTTTGAAGTGCCCTTACCCACAGCCACGCCCGAACCTGGTCGCCGTCCGTCGGATGGTGCGCGCAGGCTTGTGGGGTTTTCGGGCAAGCGCATCCTCGTCGTCGACGATGTGGACCTGAATCGTGACCTAATGCTCGCCACACTTTCGAGGTACAATGTCGAGGTCTCCGTGGCGACGAATGGCGCCGAGGCGGTCGATGCCGTGCTCAACGGCGCCTATGATCTGGTTCTGATGGATTGCCAGATGCCGGTCATGGATGGTTTCACTGCCACCCAGACGATCCGTGCAGCCGGTGTGGCGCAGTCCGCAGTGCCAATCGTTGCCCTGACCGCCAGTGCCCAGCCAGCGCATCTCCAGAGGTGTAGCCAGGCAGGTATGAACGACCATCTGACAAAGCCTCTGGACGAGAAGCAGCTCGAACGGGCGCTCGGACGTTTGCTGGCGCAGGAAGCCCCTGCAAAGGCCGTCGCTCCAGTGATGCCCGGGCCCCAGACGGCCGCAAAGCTCAGCCTGGCGGAGCGCTACGCCAATCGCAGACAGTCTACGCTGTCGCGCATCGAGACGGCGGTGCGCTCGGGGCGCATCCCCGACGACGAAGCGGATGCGCTACGTGTCTTGGCGCACCAACTCGCAGGGACGGCCGGCATGTTCGGGGACGCAGCGCTGGGCGACCTCGCGCGAAATCTGGAGCTCGGCCTGGAGGCGTGGTCCTTCGAGGAACGGTTGGAACGAACCGCCTCTCTGTATCAGCAGCTTGTCGCGGTCGGGGCACCTGAAGCCTAGCGCCGCAAGCCTCGATGCGCTTCCTCCAATTGATCAACTGGCAGCGTCGTGCCACCGAGGCGGGGCGCGGGCCGCTCCACGGGCTGTCGTTTACTTGCGCGGTGCCTAACGTCATCGCACAGAGTGCGGGCAGCGCCGGGAGGGAGGCGCGGCCCTCCTCGCCGCGCACCGGTTAGCTACGGCTGAAGCCGGCACGCCCGGCAGCCGCCCAAGTCGTATCGTTGCGTAAGAAGCGCCACACCCCGCGCAGCCGGAATACAAGGTTAGCCTGTCGATAGCCGAAGTTCTCGATCAGCGCGGCCACCGCGATGAGGAACAGGTCGCGCGCGCTCGGCGTGCGGCGAAGCTGGAGTTCCTCCAGCGCCAGCGTTCCCAAGGAAATCGCCGTCCCGAACAGCACCGTCAGCGAAAAGAACGCCACCACCATCGTGCCGCTGGTGAGGCCCAGCGCATAGAGCAGCGGCACCACCAGATAGCCGAACAGCTCGCAAGGGGGCCCAAGCACGTCCTCGATGACGATCAGCGGCATGCCGATCATCCCGATCCGGCCATAACGCGGATTGAATATCATCCGCCGGTGCCGCACCAGCGTTTCCAGCGCGCCCTGCTCCCAGCGCGAACGCTGGTTGCGCAGCCCCTTCCATTCGGCCGGCGCATCGGTCCAGCAGACCACTTCGGGCACGAAGCCGACGCGATAGCGCCGCCGCCGCTCGCGCATATGGCGGTGGATGCGGGTGATGATCTCCAGGTCCTCGCCTACTGTGTCATGGCGATAGCCCCCGATCTCGATCAGCACCGATCGGCGGAAGATGCCGAACGCGCCCGAAATCAGCATCAGCACGCCAAGCTCGGCATTAGCTATCCGCGCGGTGAGGAAGGCGCGCAGATATTCGAGGATCTGGAATCGCGGCAGCCAGCCCGAGGGCAGCCTGATCTGGCGGACGTGCCCGCCCTCGACGATCGAACCATTGGCAATGCGGATCGCCCCACCGATCGCCACCAGACCTCCGTCATCGGCCATGAACGGCTCGGTTGCGCGCAGCAGCCCGTCGGGCTCGATGATCGAATCGGCGTCGATCACGCACACCAGCTCGGCGGTCGCGAAGCCGATCCCGGCGTTGACTGCATCGGCCTTGCGGCCGTTTTCCTTGTCGACCAGCAGCAGATTTGGGTGCTTGCGCGAGGCATAGACGCCCAGGATGCGGGTCTTCTGGAGCACCGCAAGTTGCTCACGTTCGATCGGCTCCATCTCGAACTCGTCGATCAGCGTGCGCAACGTTGAGTCGGTCGATCCGTCATTGACGACGATCACTTCGTAATCGGGATATTCGAGCGAAAGCAGTCCGCGGATGCTGTCGGCGATCGACAGCTCCTCGTTGAACGAAGGCGCGATCACCGACACGCCCGGCGCCAGATCGGCATAGCGCGCCCACAGGTCATAGCCTCTCGTGGCAGGCCGTATCCGCACCTGGAAGAACCGCGCCGCCACGACCAGCTGGAAGGTAGAAACGATGTTGCGCACGCTGACGACCACGAAGCAGATCAGGCCCATCCCCATCAGCAGCGCGGCGGCGGCGCGCCCGGCCCAATCGGCGACCAGCTCCCAGGTCAAACTACGCCCTTCAGCACGCCCGCTGCCGCGCGTGCGCGCAGCCGCACCCACACCGACGCTTCGTCGCAAAGCGACTCGATCTTCGGCAGCGCCGATCGCAGCCCCATGGTCGCGCAGGCCCGCACCGCCTCGCCGCGAACCTGCTCGTCGGGATCGTCGAGCAGCGGTAATATCCAGCGCGCTGCCGCCGGATGATTGAGCCGGGCGCTCGCGCGTACGGCGTCGAGCCGCACTTCGGCATCGGAATCCCGGGCAGCCTCCTTCAGCGTCGGAAGCGCCGAATAGTCCTCGGTCCAACCTAGCGCATCGACGACGAGCGCGCGCGTCGCCGGAGCAATCGGTTGCGCTATCAGCGCCAGCAGCTCCTCGGTCCGATGCGGTGCCAGCGCGCGCAAGAGCGCGTGGTGCAGCGGCGTGATCGTCACGCGGTCCAGATCGAGCGCCTCGAGCAGCACTCCGGCGGGCGGCAACGCGCCAAGCCGGGCGAGTTGCGCCGCCGCTTCGAGCCGCACGGCCGCTTCGGCATCGCTTTCCAGCGTTGCCGTAAGCGCGGCGACGGCCTGTTCGCCCCCCACCCCGCCCAGCGTGCGCACTGCGTCCACGCGGCGGGCCGCCCGACGCCGGCGCAGCTTGGCGACCACCTTGTCGAGCAGCCGGTTGTCCTCGACGAAGGCGACCAGCCGCGCGCGGTCTTCGCCGCGCACCAGCCGCCCCAGGTGCGCCACTGCGGCCAGTCGGTCGCCGATCGAAGCCTTTGCATAGGCCTCGCCCGTCGCTGTGCCGCCGGGGATCAGCCCCATGATCTCGCGCGTGAGTGCCCGGCTGTTGGCCAGCGTCGCCACCGCGTGCCGTTCGCTCCAGCCGCGCCGCATCACCAGGAACAGCAGCAGCGCTGCCATCGCCAGGGAGCCGTAAAGCGCCACCAGGATCGCGATCCACGCAACCTCATCGGCGATGGCGCTCATCAGCATGTCAGAGCCTGAGCTGCAGGCCCAGGGTCAGGCTCTTGCGGGTATAGCTTTCGGTGCGACGTTCATATTCGCCGGTGGCGCGCAGGGTCACACGCTCGGCCACCGCCAATGCTGCTCCCACGAACACCGATCGCACGCGCCGCGTGATCCCCGCTTCGGTGTCCGGATAGGTCGCGGCGCCCGCGAACAGCAGCGAACCGTCGTTCATTTCGGTGTCGAGCCGCCCGGACCAGCCGCTGCGATGCGTGCCGGTCTCGTCCCACAAATTGATCATCCGCACCGTGGCGTTGCTGTCGAGCGCCGGAACGCCCAGCCGTGCCATCGGCTCGACCGCAGTGATATGCGGGTCGCCGTAATTCGCATGGCGCAGGTCGGCCCCAAGTGTCAGGTTGGGCAGCACGTCGGCCTCCACGCCTCCACGCACGCTCCAGCGCTCGCGGAAATCGGCGTCTGGCGTGCCCGCAGCCGCGACATAGCCGCGCCATTGCGGCGAGAAGCGATAGTCCAGCCGGGCGATCAGGCGCGTGTCGACCGCCACTTCGCGATCCTCGCGCTCAATTTCGGCGGCTAGCGTCGCGCCCTCGGCCACCTCACCGAAAACGCCCAGCGTCGTCGTCCACCAGGTTCGCCCGGGGCCGCGGTCAAGCTCTA
>JASLBO010000094.1 GCA_030146605.1 Sphingomonas sp.
GCCCAGTCGTGACTATAGCTGCGGACCTCGTTCGGTCGCTTCTGCTCCCAGCGAATTGCCATGCTCGCTCCTATGAAAAAGGCGGGGCCGCTCCGGGAAGCGGCCCCTAGGCTCGCAGGGAGGGGTTAGGCGGCTTTGCGAACCGCCAGTGCGCCGACGCGATACGTTCCGGTCACGGCCTGGCCGTTGATGGTCCGGGCCTTCATGCCGACGCGGACGGTCAGGTTCGACACCGTGAAGCGCGGGGTCCGCATCACACCGCTGAGCGGTAGATTGACCATCTGCATGGCGTTGATGTCGGTGCTATCGGTTAGGCAGTAGGCGTTGTGCAGGAAGTCGGTCGTGTCGACGATGCCGAGGGAGTGGGAGGTCAGACCGGTGACGCTGTCATAGTCGACCTCGGCATAAGCCTCGAGCACGTCGCCGGCTGCGATGTTGCTGGTGTTAAGCGTCTGATAGAAGTCGAACACGTCCGCCGCGCCCGTCGCCGTGCCGCCGAGAACGATCTGCTGAACGTCCGTGCGGCCCCCGGGCGGGCTGACCTTGCTGCCGGTCGCGGTGACACCCGAGCCGCCGCCGACGGTGTAGCCGGTCGCCGCAGTCGCGCCGCCCTGCATCATCGGATTGCTGTTGACGCAGCCGCGCGCATAACTGGCATTGAACACGTCGGTATTCTGGCCCGGCAGGACGTCGCGGAAGGGGAATAGACCGTCGACGCGGCCGAGCCCGAACAGCTCGGCGAGGGCGAGCCCACCCCAATAGCCGCCTGGGACGGCCGGGTGCGTGCCGTCATAGCTGAACCCGGCCCTCATCGCGCCGTTCGTGCTCGCCGGATCGGCGAGGTAGCGCCACATATCGGCAACATAGATCCCGTTGCCGGGGTTATGCAGGCCGAGGATGTAGTCGCGGCGCGCGAGGAGATCGCGGTACTGGGTCGCGGTCATGGTGAGCCCGGCCGAAGTGATGTCCCGCGGGCGCGGCGTGACGCACACACATACGCGACCGCAACCCAAAATCTTCGCGACGAGAACGGCGTAATTCGCCTTGGTCTGGGCGACGCTGACCCCGTTCGCAGCGTCGTTCGTGCTGCAATCGAGGATGATCGTGCCCGCAGTCGTCGCAACGAGTGCGGCATCGATTCGGCGGATCAGGTCGTTCGTGTTGTCGCCTGGATTACCGAAATTGTCTTCGTGGTCGAACGTCCAGCGCTGCCGGCCCAGATAAGCCGCCCAGTTCGCATAGCCCTTCGCGTAGAGTTTCACGGAATTGTTGAGCCGGAAGCTGTTGCCGTAGGCGATGCTGTCGCCCAGCACCGCAACGCGAGTGTTGGACGGGCGGAGGCCCTTGGCAGCGCGTACGCCAAGCTCGAGGTCGAGCCCGGGGCTGTTCATATGGATCGCGTCAGTTGCGGGCATGTCCGTCTCCCCGGGCAAGGGGCGCCGCCCGAAGGCGACGCCCGGTCATCACTTGTTTTCGAGATTCCGACGCACGGCCTCGCCCGCTTCCAGCGACGGATCGTTGAAGTCGATCCGGTTCTGTTCGGCGGTCGTGTTGGCGCGGGGGTCGGCATCGAGCGCCGGGTGCGACGCGTCGACATCGTCAACGATCTGGTGCGGGGCGCCCGACGCTTCAAAGCCATCGGCCTCGCCGGCACCCGCGCCGTTCGCCTCGGTAGCGTCCCCGGCATTCGCGAGCGCTTCGTCGATCGCGGCAAGGGCACCAGTGCGCGACTTGCCGTCGGGTTCGGCCTTGCGCAGCTGGTCCAGCTCGGCGCGCGACTTGCCGGTGAGCCCGGCCTTCACTTCGTCAATGCTGCCGTCCAGCAGCTTAAGCAGTTCGCTCATGGGGGTTCTCCTCGGTTCATCGAAACCACGACAGGCGAGGCTTCGAGGAACCGGGCCGAGCGTGATGCCCGGCCCGGAGCCAGTCCGATCGGTTACGCGGCGATCTTGAGCGCGCGCATCGGTTCGGGGTTGTGGACGCCGCCACCGACGCGCTTCGTGGTGTAGAAGTGCACGAAGGGCTTGTTGCTGTACGGGTCACGCAGAACGCGGATACCGATACGGTCCACGACCAGATAGGTCGCCTCCATGTCGCCGTAGAGCGCCGCGATATTGCCGGCCGCGACAGCGGGCATATCGGGGACCTCCACGATCGGCGATCCGGCAAGCGACTGCGGCTGGCCCGAGGAGTAGCTCGGCTGCCACAGATAGTTGCCCTGGCCGTCCTTCAGCTTGCGGATCGAGCCCAGCGAAAGGCGGTTCGTGTAGAACTTCGCGCCGGGTGCGAACGCAGACGGAAGCGCGGTCATCAGGTCCAGAATGGCGTCGCCGTTCGGGATCGTGGCCGCGTTGCCGCTGTTGACGACGGGGATCGCCCCGTAGGGGTGGCGGGCAGCGTTCGCTGCACCGGTTACATAGGTCAGGATGCCATACGGCTTGTTGACGCCGTCGCCCGAGAGGAAGGCGATGCCCTCCTGCCGCGCGAACTCGGTATCGACTTCACCCCCAAGCCACTGCTCAAGGTCCATCGCGGCGTCGTCGAGCAGCTGCTGCGAAATCGCCGGGTTGGCGTAGAGCTCGCCCGGGGTGAAATCGACAGTGCCGATCTGCGGCGTCGCGGTAGCGGGGCGCGAGGCGGTTTCACCGACCCAGCCCGAACCAACGTTGCGGTCGCTGAAATGCTTCCTGAAGCCGGCGACCGAGATAGTGATAACGCGCGCGTTCGCACGAATCGGGCTGATCAGCTTGAGCTTCTCGCCGATGGTGCGATCCCACTCGATCGGAGCGAGATAGCCGCCATCGGCATCGGTGCCCTTCGACATCGCCGCCTTGATTTCGACGGTGGCGTTGTCGCCCTTGCGCATGTGCGCCTTGAAGGCGGCGCTGTACTCGGGATCGGCCTGAATGTCGCCGATGACGCCGCCGTTGCCGAGCTTGGCCGCGGCGTTGATCTTCGCCTGATCGTCCATTGCGGTCTGCAACTCGGTCAGGACGGCGTTGATCGTCTCCAGTTCCGTCTTCGTGACGACGTCGACAGCGCCCTTCTTGATCGCCTCGATTTCCTCGGTGTGCTTCGCCTGAAACGTGACCCATGCGGTCGCGAGCTGGTCGAAGTCGGCGGGCTTCTTGGGCTGGGCCTCGGCGCGCACGGCGAGAAGGCCCCGCGGCGCGGCGGTGCCGCGCAGGGTGGTCATCATGTTCATGTTGGTCTCGCTAGTTAGGAGATGGCAGCAAGGGCCCGGGCAAGGCCCGGGTCCGTTTGGTTGCCAGCGCGCAGCGTGGCGGGGTCGGGATCGGCAGCGCGAGGCGTGCCGCTCCCAATCGCGCGGAACAGGTCACGCCGCTGAGAGCGAGACATTCCCTGTTCTGCGAGAAACTTGTCGAGCGACGCCTTGTCGCCCGGAAGGCTGGGCCCGGAGGCATAGACCGGCATTTCCGCCTCGCGCTCCATCAGCACGTCGGCGAGCCCGGCGTTGATTGCCTCCTGGCCGGTGAAATAGACATCCTTGCCGGCGATCATGGCGGCGAACTTGGCCGCATCGTCCCCGGAGCGGGCCGCATAGGTGCCGACCATCGCGTTATCGATATGCTCGAGCACCTCGATCGCCTCGGCCATTTCGGATTTCGTGCCGAAGAACAGGCCGCGAGCCTCATGGATCATGATTTCGGCATTGTGCGCGATGGCGATTTCGTCGCCAGCCATCGCCACGACGGACGCGGCAGAGGCCGCGATGCCGAGGATCTCGACGCGGACCTCGGCGTCATGACGGCGCAGCAGATTGTACATCGCCACGCCCTCGAAATAGTTGCCACCGGGCGAATTGATCTCGACGGTGATTGGCTTGCCGGCGAG
>JASLBO010000118.1 GCA_030146605.1 Sphingomonas sp.
GTGCATCGTTACACCACAACAACATTGGCAGGGGACGGTTGCAGCAGATGGCGGGACGTACCTTCACGATCATCGCCACGGCGCTGGTCACCGCGATCCTGACCAGCGCGTTCTGGATCTTTACCTACAATATCATCAACGCACCCAAGGGGTTGCAGCCCGCAGGCGACGTGAAGCGCGTGGATAAGCCTGGTTCGCCCGACGTTGCCATCGCGGAAGGGCTCGTCGTGGGCCCGGCAGGGCTCGCCATCCCCGTCGCCGGAGTGAAGCAAAAAGATTTGGTCGACACCTTCACCCAAGCAAGGGCAGGCGGAGCGCGCGTCCATGATGCCATCGACATCATGGCGGCAGAGGGCACTCCCGTCGTTGCAGCGGCCGAGGGCAGGGTCGAGAAACTGTTCTTCAGCGACGGCGGCGGAGGGATTACCGCCTACGTGCGCTCTCCGGACGGCTTGTGGTCCTATTACTACGCCCATCTGCAAGGTTATGCGCCGGGTTTGGCTGAAGGGCAGCAGGTGAAGCGCGGACAATTGATCGGCCGCGTCGGGCATACCGGCAATGCCAACCCCGCGGGCCCGCACCTGCATTTCGCCATCAACCGGATGCAACCGGGGCAGAAATGGTACGACGGGGATCCGATCAATCCATACCCGCTGCTTGCCGGGAAGAAGGTCGGCGGCTAGTGAGCCGGCGGCTCTTTCCATCAGTCTAGCAGGCAGGCAACGCCATGAAGATCAGCGGCGTGGACATCCGTCCCGGCAACATCATCGAATATGAAGGCGGCATTTGGCGCGCCGTGAAGATCCAGCACACCCAGCCCGGCAAGGGCGGCGCCTACATGCAGGTCGAGCTCAAGAACCTCATCGACGGCCGCAAGAACAACGTCCGCTTCCGCAGCGCCGAGACGGTTGAACGAGTCCGCCTCGACACCAAGGACTTCCAGTTCCTGTTCGCCGACGGTGACATGCTGACCTTCATGGACAAGGAGAGCTACGAGCAGATCAGCCTTCCACGCGACCTGCTCGGCGATGCCGCCGCCTTCCTTCAGGACGGAATGGACGTGGTGATGGAGCTTTACAACGAGCGGCCGATCTCGGTGCAGCTGCCCGACACGATCGAAGCGACGATCGTCGAGGCCGACGCGGTGGTGAAGGGCCAGACGGCATCCTCATCGTACAAGCCGGCGGTGCTCGAGAACGGGGTTCGCGTGATGGTCCCGCCGCACATCGCGAGCGGAACCCGGATCGTAGTGGACGTGTACGAACAGACCTACGTCCGCCGCGCAGACTGACCTGAATCTCCCTCTCCCCTCCGGGGAGAGGGTCGGGGAGAGGGGCCGATGTTTTGGCCCGCCCTTCATTATTGCCCCTCTCCCAACCCTCTCCCCGGAGGGGAGAGGGCTTTTAGGACTGCCATGGTTTCCCATTCCGGCATCATCACCGTCATCGAGCGCGCCGTCCGCAAGGCGGGCCCGCGACTGCGGCGCGACTTCAACGAGGTCCAGCACCTCCAGGTGAGCCGCAAGGGTCCCGCCGACTTCGTGTCGGTGGCCGACAGGCGCGCCGAGGACACGCTGATCGAGGAGCTCCAGAAGGCGCGGCCCGATTGGGGGTTCCTCGTCGAGGAGCGCGGCGAGATCGCCGGCGATCCGGACAAGCCGCGCTGGATCATCGATCCGCTCGACGGCACCAGCAACTTCCTCCACGGCATCCCGCATTTCTGCATGTCGATCGCGGTCGAGGATCCGCACGGGGCGCAGGGCAAGCCGGAGATCACCCACGGCTATATCTACCAGCCGATCACCGACGAGAGCTTCTGGGCCGAGAAGGGCCGGGGCGCGTGGCTGCAGGACCAGCGCCTGCGGGTCTCGGCACGGCGCGACCTGGCCGATGCATTGATCGCTACCGGCATCCCGTTCCTCGGCCATGGCGATTTCGCCGAGTGGAGCCGGATTTTCGGCGCGGTGGCACCCGAGGTTGCGGGCATCCGTCGCTTTGGTGCAGCGGCGCTCGATCTCGCCTGGGTCGCGGCGGGACGGTTCGACGGTTTCTGGGAATCGAATCTCAAACCCTGGGACGTCGCCGCAGGGATGCTGCTGGTCAGGGAGGCCGGGGGCTATGTCACCGATTTCCGCGGGCAGGACATGCCGCGCGAGCGCAACCAGTTCCTCGCGGCAAACGACGTGCTCCATAACAAGCTGCACAAGCTCGTGGCGAGCGCGCTGCGGAACAAGTGACCCGACGGGGCGTGTTCGTAAGGGCCACTTATTGCGAGTGATTCTCACGGCTTCGGGGCCTTGCCGCACCTCGGGCATCGTCCTAAAGCCGCCGCAAGATTCCGCATCCGCGAGAAGGCACCTTGGTCGATCTAAGCGAATATCTCCCGATCCTGCTGTTCCTCGGCGTCGCGTTGCTGCTCTCGGGCACCTTCGTGTTCCTGCCGATGCTGGTCGGTCGGCTCACCGGCACGCATCAGCCGACGCCGGAGAAGCTCTCCGAATATGAGTGCGGCTTCCCCGCGTTCGAGGATTCGCGCAGCCAGTTCGACGTGCGTTTCTACCTCGTCGCGATCCTGTTCATCATCTTCGATCTCGAGGCGGCGTTCCTGTATCCCTGGGCGGTCAGCGTGTTCGACCTCGGCTGGACTGCGTGGATCTCGATGATGATCTTCATTGCCGAGCTTGCGCTCGGACTGGTTTATGCGTGGAAGAAAGGTGCGTTGGAGTGGGAGTAGAACTCAGCCCTCCGCCTGCGGGCACGCTGCCCAATGTGGCGTTTCTCGACGACATCAATGCCGAGATCGGCGACAAGGGTTTCCTCGTCACCTCGACCGAGGAACTGTTTCAGTGGGCGCGGACGGGTTCGCTGTGGTGGATGACCTTCGGGCTCGCCTGCTGCGCGGTCGAGATGATCCACGTCAACATGCCGCGCTACGACATGGAGCGCTTCGGCGCCGCCCCGCGCGCCTCGCCGCGCCAGTCGGACGTGATGATCGTCGCGGGTACCTTGTGCAACAAGATGGCCCCGGCGCTGCGCCGCGTCTACGACCAGATGTCCGAGCCGAAATACGTCATTTCGATGGGCAGCTGCGCCAATGGCGGCGGCTATTATCATTATAGCTACAGCGTCGTGCGCGGCTGCGACCGGATCGTGCCGGTGGACATTTATGTTCCAGGCTGCCCACCGACCGCCGAGGCCCTGCTGTACGGCGTGATGCAGCTCCAGCGGAAGATTCGCCGCATCGGGACGCTCGAACGGTGAGGGCGCCTGCACCCCGCTTCGCCGAGCGCGAAGACTCGATCTGGGAACCGCTGCTCGCGGAGGAAGGCCTAAGCCGCCGTCCGGGCATCGAAGTGGCGTTCGACGTGACGCGCGACGCGCTGTTGCGGGTGATCGACCGGCTGCGCGTCGAGTTCGAATACCAGCAGCTGATGGAGATCGCCGGCGTCGATTATCCGGAGCGCGCCGAGCGCTTCGAAGTGGTCTATTGTCTGCTTTCGCTCACCAGGAACCACCGCATCCGCGTGCATGTCAGCACCGACGAGGAAAAGCCCGTCGCGTCGGTGACCCACATCTGGCCGGTCGCGGGCTGGCTCGAGCGTGAGGTTTACGACCTGTACGGCGTGCTGTTCGACGGCAATACCGATCTGCGCCGCATCCTCACCGATTACGGCTTCCAGGGGCATCCGCTCCGGAAGGACTTCCCGATGACGGGCTATGTCGAGGTCCGCTATTCGGAAGAGGCAAAGCGCGTGGTCTATGAGCCGGTCAATCTGGCGCAGGACTTCCGCAATTTCGACTTCATGAGCCCGTGGGAAGGGGCGGCCTATGTGCTGCCCGGTGACGAGAAGGCTGCGGCGCCTGGGCCCGGGCCTGCCGATACGCCGCAGGCCAGGCCGGCCGCTCCGGCGGCTGCGCCGACCGACGCCGCCAAGGTGCCCGAAGCCAAGGGTGCGCCGACGCCGCTGAAGGCCGAGGAGATCGCCAGGGCCGACGCGCCTGCGGTCGAGGCGACCACCCCGCGCGCCAAGCGCTCGAAGACCAAGGATGGTCCGGAGGATAGCGGCGTCGGCCAGAATCATCCGGGCAACCAGCCAGGCGAAAAGCCGAAGGACCCCGATGTGATGCCCAGCAAGGGCGAGGGGCAGAACCAATGACCGACACCGTCGACAAGATCATGGAACGCACCGACGCGGATCTCAAGGATCCTGCCACGGGCGATATCGCGATCGCGAACTACACGATCAATTTCGGCCCGCAGCATCCGGCTGCGCACGGCGTGCTCCGGCTCGTCACCGAACTGGACGGCGAGATCATCGAGCGGATCGATCCGCACGTTGGCCTGCTCCACCGCGGCACCGAGAAGCTGATCGAGTACAAGACCTACACTCAGGCGCTGCCGTATTTCGACCGCTTCGATTATTGCTCGCCGATGGCGATGGAGCACACCTATGTGCTCGCGGTCGAGAAACTGCTCGATCTCGAAGTGCCGATCCGGGCGCAATATCTCCGGGTGTTCTTCGCCGAGCAGACGCGCATCAAGAACCACATGCTCAACCTCGGCAGCCACGTCATGGACGTCGGCGCGATGACGCCGAACCTGTGGCTGTTCGAGCTGCGCGAAGATTGCATGAATTTCTATGAGCGCGCCTCGGGCGCGCGGATGCATGCCAATTACTTCCGCGTCGGCGGCGTGCGGCAGGACGTGCCGCTCAAGCTGCTCACCGACATCGCCGACTGGCTCGACACGCGGCTGCCGCGGCTGTTCGAAGACGCGATCAGCCTCGTCGCCGAGAACCGCATCTTCAAGCAGCGCAACGTCGACATCGCCGTGGTCAGCCGCGATGACGCGATCAAATGGGGCTTTTCAGGTCCGATGATCCGCGCCGCGGGCATCCCCTGGGATATCCGCAAGTCGCAGCCGTACGACGTCTACGACCGCATGGAGTTCGACATCCCCGTCGGCACCCGCGGCGACTGCTATGACCGGTTCATGGTGCGCGTCGAGGAAGTCCGCCAATCGGCGCGGATCATGAAGCAGTGCCTGAACGAGATGCCCGAAGGCCCGGTGCTGACGCTCGACCGCAAGGTCGCGCCGCCGAAGCGCGGCGAGATGAAGCAGTCTATGGAAGCGCTAATCCACCACTTCAAGCTCTATACCGAGGGATTTCACGTGCCCGCGGGCGAAGTCTACGTGGCGACCGAAAGCCCCAAGGGCGAGTTCGGCGTCTATCTGGTGAGTGACGGCAGCAACAAGCCGTATCGCTGCAAGGTTCGCCCGACGGCGTTCAGCCACCTCCAGG